>NZ_JAGUUD010000221.1:0-5083 GCF_020177535.1 Paraburkholderia sp. XV
TGCGGCGGCAAAGAAAAGTAGGTGCCGCCCCGCACAGGGGCGACGCGTGAAGCGCACTAACAATTCGCGGATGCCCGCGAAAGCGAAAGCGAAGGCAAAAGCGAAGGCAAAAGCGAAGGCAAAAGCGAAGGCAAAAGCGAAAGCAAAAGCAAAAGCAATCCGCGGATGCAAGCGCAAAATCAACCACCCCACCCAGCGTCGCAGACCAAAAAAAAACCTAATCCTGCCCGCCCAACTTAAACACAGAAACAACCTCTGCCAGCTTGTCAGCCTGCGCGCTCAGATCAGCAGCTGCCTGCTCGGCATCACTAACGAGCGCGGCATTCTGCTGCGTCACTTCCCCAATCTGCGTGACGGCCGTATTCACCTGCTCGATCCCGCTCGACTGCTCCTTCGAAGCAACGCTGATCTCGCCAATAATCGTCTGCACCTGCCCAACCCGCTCGACGATCGAGCGCATCGTCGTGCTCGCTTCCTCGGCTATGCGGAAGCCACTCGACACCGTCGCCGTCGATTCGGCAATCACGCCTTCGATCTCCTTGGCCGCCGCCGCGCTGCGCTGCGCAAGCGCACGCACCTCCGATGCAACCACCGCGAACCCCTTGCCGTGCTCGCCCGCGCGCGCCGCTTCGACGGCAGCGTTCAACGCGAGGATATTGGTCTGAAACGCGATGCCCTCGATGACCGTCGTGATATCGGCGATCTTCTTCGACGACTGGCTGATCTCGCCCATCGTCGAGACGACCCGCTCGACCGCGCGGCCGCCGTCGAGAGCCGCTTCCGATGCGCCCGATACCAGCGTGTTCGCCTGTGCCGCGTGACCGGCGTTCTGCTGTACCGTCGACGTGATCTGCTGCATGCTCGCCGCCGTCTCTTCGAGGCTCGCGGCCTGCGTGCCGATCCGCGACGCGATCTCGCCGCTGCCCGCAGCGATCTTCGCGGTGCCTTCCGTCATATCCGCCGACGCGCTGCGCACCTGTGTGACGATCCGCGCAAGCCCCTCGCCGATGCCGTCGATGGCCTGCATCAGGCGGCCGATTTCATCGGCTCGCCGTTCGTGGCTCGCCGATACGCGCACGCTCAGATCGCCCGATGCAAAGCGCTCCGAAGCCTTCGCCGCTTCGTCAAGCGGGCGCGACACCAGCCGGCGCACGGCGATCAGGAACACGACGGCGAACAACCCGACCAGCACGAAACCAATCAGGATGAAGCGGTTGCGCGTGGCGATCACGTCGGCCATCACTTCGTCGCGCTTCGCGACGCCGCCTACCAGCCAGCCCCATTCCGGCACGGTGACGAACGACACGAACTTGTCTCGCGCACCCGTCTCGCCCAGCGCCGCTTCCGCGCTCGAGTATTCGATCTGCCCTTCCTTTTCGTCGAGCATGCGCTTGTACGGCGCGGCGCTCTCGTCGCCTGCCTGACCGGCAGCGGCCGGATGCACCAGCAGCTTGCCGCGCTCTGCGCCGTTCGACGCATTCAACACGAAGTAATAGCCCGTGTCGCCGATCTTCAACTGACGGATGCCGTCTTCGACCGACTTGATCTGCGCATCCACGTCGACACCGACGAACAGCGCGCCGATTACCTTGCCGCTGGCATCGGTGATCGGCCGGTACTGCGTGATATAGCGCTTGCCGAACAGCGTCGCGAGTCCCGTGAAGGTCTTGTTGCCCGCGACGGGGCCGTAGGCAGGGCCCTTGCGGTCGAGCAGCGTGCCGATCGCGCGCGAGCCGTCCTGCTTTTTCAGCGAGGTCGTCACGCGCACGAAGTCGTCGCCCGTGCGCGCGAAGATCGTCGCGATGGCGCCGCTTTGCGCAAGAAACTGGTCGGGAATCGAGAAGTCGTTGTTCAGCACCTTGTCGCCCGCCTTGAAGACGGGTGTCGGCGTGCCGGCAATGTCGATCTTCTGCGTCTCGTCGAGCGCGTAGCCGGGCGGCAGGAAACTCGCGAACAGCGTCATCGAACGGCCCACTTCGGCTGTGAGCGCCTTGTCGAACAGCGAGATCATCGCGGCAATCGACCGGTCTTTCTCGGTGATGCGCGACAGCACCTGATCGCTGATCAGCGTGCCCGCCGTGCGGGTCAAGGCGAACGTGAAGGCGGCAAAAATGACGGCCACCAGCGCGCACGAGAGCATGGCGAGCCTGGCGCCCACGCTGGCGCGGCGCAATGAAAGGATGTCCATGAGGGTCTGCAGGTAACGGGATTGAAGCTGCTCCGTTGTGTCGCGCGCCAAGGCACGCGACACCGAAACGGCAGCCTGAAACCTGTTAACGGCACGCCAAACGTTTTCCTTTAATTTTGAAAGCTAGAGTGTTGACTCAGATCAATGCGAAGAGCGCCAGGTTCGTAGTAGCAACGCGTTCGTCACGACACTCACGCTCGAGAACGCCATTGCCGCACCCGCGATCATCGGGTTCAGCAGCCCGAACGCGGCGAGCGGAATGCCGATCAGGTTGTACACGAACGCCCAGAACAGGTTCTGCTGGATCTTGCGCCACGTGCGGCGCGAGATGTCGATTGCATCGGCGACCAGCGCCGGGTCGCCCCGCATCAGCGTGATGCCGGCTGCGTGCATCGCGACGTCGGTGCCCGTCGCCATCGCGATGCCGATGTCGGCGGCGGCGAGCGCGGGGGCGTCGTTGATGCCGTCGCCCGCCATCGCGACCACGCTTGACGTGCGGATCTTCAGGTCGTGCACGACGCGCGCCTTGTCGGACGGCAGGACCTGCGCGTGCACTTCGTCGATGCCCAGCGCGGCGGCGACGCTGTTCGCGCTGCCTTCGTTGTCGCCCGTCACCAGCGCGCTCGTCACGCCCATGCGCGACAGCCGTTCGATCGCGGCGCGCGCGCCCGGCTTGAGTGTGTCGCCGAAGGCGATCAGCGCGAGCGCCTGGGCCTGTCGACCCGCTGGCGTGCCCGCTTCCACGTTCATTTGCGCGCCCGTCTTGCCGCGCCCGATCAGCCACGACACCGTATCGCCTTGCGCTTCGAGTTGCTGCGCGCGGCGGGCGAGGGCGGGCGACGGCACGACGCCCAGTTCGCCCAGCCAGCGGCTGCTGCCGATGGCGAACGTCTCGCCGTCGATATCCGCTTCCACGCCGCGCCCCGCGACCGCGCGCGCGTCGCCGGCGGCGGGCGACGTGGCGCCGTTGCCCTCCGCTTCGAAGGCTTTCAGGACGGCTTTCGCGAGCGGATGCTCGCTATGCCGCTGCACGGCCGCCGCGAGCGCCAGCGCGTGTTGGCGGTCCACGCCATCCGCCGTCTGGAACGCCGTTACGGATGGCTGGCCGACTGTCAGGGTGCCCGTCTTGTCGAACGCCACGACGCGGACCTGATGCGCGATTTCGAGCGCCTGCGCGTCCTTGATCAGCACGCCGTGACGCGCGGCCACACCTGTGCCCGCCATGATCGCGGTCGGCGTCGCGAGGCCGAGCGCGCACGGGCAGGCGATCACCAGCACGGCGACCGCGTTGAGAATCGCCGTTTCGGCGCTGTGTCCGGCGATCAGCCAGCCGGCCAGCGTGACGAGCGCGACAGCCAGAATGACGGGAACGAAAATCTCGCTGACGCGGTCGACCAGCCGCTGGATCGGGGCTTTCTCCGCCTGCGCCGTTTCGACTAGCCGGATGATGCGGGCGAGCGTGGTCTCGGCGCCGATGGCCGTCGTCTTCACGATGATCGCGCCTTCGCCGTTGATCGACCCCGCCGTCACGCGGTCGTCCTGCTGCTTCGGCACGGGCAGGCTTTCGCCCGTGATCAGCGATTCGTCGATATGCGTGCGGCCTTGCAGCACCGTGCCGTCGACGGGCACGCGCTCGCCCGGCCGCACCGCGACGAGCATGCCGGTGCGCACTTGCGCGAGCGGCACCTCGTGCTCTTCCTTGCCGACCACGATGCGCGCGCGGTCGGGACGCAGCGCATTGAGCGCACGGATCGCGTCGGTGGTCTGGCGCCTGGCGCGCGCTTCGAGCCACTTGCCGAAGCGCACCAGCGTAATCACGACAGCCGACGCCTCGAAGTACAGATGCATGGTGTCGCCGGGATGCAGCGCCATCTGGTAGACGCTCACGCCATAAGCCGCCGACGTACCGAGCGCGACCAGCAGATCCATATTGCCCGCGCCCGCGCGCACGGCGTTCCATGCGGCGCGGTAGAAGCGCGCGCCGAACACGAACTGGACGATGGTGGCGAGCGCGAGTTGCGGCGTGGCGGACAGCATCGCGTGCAGGCCGAGCGGTTCCGCGAGCATGGGCAGGATGAGCGGCAGCGTCAGCAGCGCGCAGATCACGACCGCGCCGAGTTCGCGGCGCACGGCGGCGCGGGCGGCGGCGTCCTTGTCTTCGGTGGCGGCGGGGGTTGCGTCGTCGGTGGAGAGGGGCGTCGCGTGATAGCCGGCCTTCGTGACGGCCGCGATCAACTGATCGACGCCGACTGCGCCGTTGGTGGTGACGGTTGCTTTTTCGGTGGCGAGATTGACGGACGCGGAGGTCACGCCGGGAATCCGCGCGAGCGCTTTTTCGACGCGTCCGGAGCAGGCCGCGCAGGTCATGCCGCCGATGGCGAGTTCGGCTGTCGACTGGGCGTTGCTGTTGGGTGGCGGCGCGCCGTTCAGCGGCTGTGCGTCGTAGCCTGCCTTGCGGACGGCGTTGACGAGGGTATCGGTGGTGACGGATGCGTCGGCATCGACGGTTGCTTTTTCGGTGGCAAGATTCACGCTTGCGCGCGCGACGCCCGGTACTTTTGCGAGCGCTTTCTCGACGCGCAGCGCGCAGGACGCGCATGTCATGCCCTGAATGTCGAGTTCCGACGATGCCGACGGGCGGGATGTGTCGCCGGTGCGGGGTGGTGCGAGTTCGGTCATGGCTGGGAGGCTCCCGTTTTTTGCGCTATTGCGTATCGTTGGAGGCAGTATCGGGGTTCCCATGATGGGAAGGTCAAGGGGATTTTTTGCTTTTGCTTTTTTCTTTTTTCCTTTTGCCTTTGCGTTTGCGCGGGCATCCGCGAATTGCTTTTGCTTTCGCGGGCATCCGCGAATTGTTAGCTCGCTTCACGCGTCGCCCCTGTGCGGGGCGGCACC
>NZ_JAGUUD010000222.1:0-4920 GCF_020177535.1 Paraburkholderia sp. XV
GGCCGACCATCACGATCAGCTTCAAGACAGGCGAAGGGCTCGAAGCGGGCAAGACCAAGATCAAGTTCAAGGACGTCGACATCGGCGTCGTGAAGAAAGTCGCGCTGTCGAAAGACTATAAAAACGTCATCGCAACCGCCGAACTCACCCGTGACGCCACCGACATGCTCGTCGACGACACGCGCTTCTGGGTCGTGAGGCCGCGCATCGCGGGCGGCACGGTGTCGGGGATCAGCACGCTGCTGTCGGGTGCGTTCATCGGCATGGATATCGGCCACGCGAAACAGGAGCGGCGCGACTACTCAGGGCTGGAAGTGCCGCCCGTGTTCGCGAGCGACGTGCCCGGGCGCGAGTTCGTGCTGAAAGCGGCCGACCTGGGCTCCGTCGACGTCGGCACGCCTGTCTATTTCCGACGCCTGCAGGTCGGACAGGTCACCTCGTTCGATCTCGACAAGGACGGCGGCGGGGTCACGCTGCACGTGTTCATCAACGCGCCGTACGATCGCTACGTGAACAGCGACTCACGCTTCTGGCAGGCGGGCGGCATCGACGTGACGCTCAACACGGAAGGCGTACAGATCAACACGCAGTCGGTGGTGTCGATCCTGGTGGGCGGCCTCGCGTTCGAGACGCCGACCGCGTCGCTGAGCCGTCCAGAAGCGCCCTCGAAGGCACTGTTCCCGCTGTTCGCCACGCGCGCCGATGCGATGAAGCAGCACGACCGGATCGTCGAGACCTACGTGTTCAATTTCCAGGGTTCGGTGCGCGGCCTCGTGGTGGGGGCGCCCGTCGATTTTCGCGGCATCACGGTCGGTGAAGTGTCGGCGATCTCCACGCGCTTCGATCCCGCCACGAAGCAGATCAGCATTCCCGTCGAGATCAAGCTGTTTCCGGAACGCTTCACATCGCGTTACGCGTCAGAGCCGAGAGGCGGCCGTCTCGCGGACGACCCGAGAGCGCTGGCCGATTTCCTCGTCGAACGCGGCTTGCGCGGGCAACTCAAGACGGGCAGCCTGATCACGGGCCAACTGTATGTCGCGCTCGAATTTTTCCCGAACGCGCCGAAGGCCCATATCGACTGGAACCGCACGCCCCCGGAACTGCCGACCACGCCGAGCGGCCTGCAATCGCTGCAGGAGTCGATCAACCGGATCGTGGCGCGTCTCGACAGCCTGCCGCTCGAACAGATCGGCAAGAACGCGCAACAGACGCTCGCCAGCACCGCGCAACTGATGCGCAATCTCAACACGCAAGTGGTACCGCAGGCGAAGAGCGCGCTGACGGCGGCGCAGGCGACGCTCGATTCCGCGAACACCGCGCTGCAGCCCGATTCGGCATTGCAGCAGGACACCAGCGACGCAGTCCGCGAGCTTGCGCGCACGGCCGCATCGTTCCGCGCGCTGTCGGACTATTTGCAGCGACACCCTGAAGCGCTGCTACGCGGCAAGACCGGGGACGCGAAATGAAACCGCGCGAGAGCCCATTGCTCTCGCGCGACGAATGCGTGTACTACGCGATGGGTCGATAGCCTTCAGAACTTCTCGCGCACATAACGGACGGGCCGGTCGGAAGGGCGATATCCCTCCGCCTTTTTCCGCTTCGGCAGCTTGATCTTCGGGCGCGGCATCGCCTTGTAAGGAATGCTTTCCAGCAGATGCGTGATCAGGTTCAGACGCGCGCGCTTCTTGTCGTCGGAGCGCACCACGTGCCACGGCGCCTGATCGGTGTCGGTTGCCGCGAACATGTCGTCCCGCGCGCGCGAGTAGTCATACCAGCGGCTGTACGACAGCAGGTCCATCGGCGACAGCTTCCAGATCTTCCGCTCGTCGGTAATGCGCGCTTCGAGACGGCGCGTCTGCTCGTCCTCGCTGACCTCGAGCCAGTACTTCAGAAGAATGATGCCCGACTGAATGATGGCGCGCTCGATCAGCGGGGCGGCCTTGAAAAAGTTCTGCACCTGATCTTCCGTGCAGAATCCCATGACCCGTTCGACGCCCGCGCGGTTATACCAGCTTCTGTCGAAGAGAATGATCTCGCCCGCAGCAGGCAGATGCGGAAGATAGCGCTGGATATACATTTGCGATTTCTCGCGATCCGTCGGCGCCGGCAGCGCGATGACGCGAAAAATGCGCGGGCTGACGCGTTCCGTGATCGCCTTGATCGTGCCGCCCTTGCCTGCGCCATCGCGTCCCTCGAACACCACGCAGACCTTCGCGCCCGTTTGCACGACCCATTCCTGCAGTTTCACCAGTTCGATATGAAGCGACTTGAGTTCTTTTTCATAGTCCTTGTTCTTCATTCGTCCCGGCGCTTTCGTGCTTTCACGCGCGCCACTCGACTCTGCGCTGCGTACGCTGTTCTTTTCGTTCTTCAATTCAGGCATCGCTCGTCTCCTGTGACCGCCGTGTCGGTTCGGCTGGCGGCCCATGCCGCGCATGGACCGGACCGGTTTCAGGATTCGTCCCGCGTGGGCACGACCTGCACCGTCAGCGTGCGGCTTTTCCAGAACATGTTGTGAACGCGCGGCTGCAGACTCTGCAACACATGCGCACCGACGTCATTGAACTCAAGCACGACCGCGGGACGCTCGCCCGTTCCTTCGACGCGCCGGATCGAATCGAACGGCGGAAACCCGTAGTGACACAGGAACGTTTTGATTTCTTCGTCGGTCGTGTTGTCTTCGATATTGCCAACCCAAAGCTCAGCCATAACGACGTTCTCCTCATTGAAAGTCAGCCCATCGAACAAAGCGCACAACGTTGACAAGCCGGCGATAACTTATCGGGTCCTTCAAAACCAGTTCGGTGCATGCAAACAGTCTATGACTTTCCACGCGCGTTGTCGGGTTTCCGCAAGCGTCTCAACAATACGAATTGCACAACGCTGAAGGTGATCTCCGCAAAAACTGAAACGGCGCCCATCAAGGCGACGACGCCGGCTTCGCGCTTTCCTGCTTTTGCGGTTCGTCAGGGACTGCCGCCCGCTCGTCTTCCTTCTTTGCCTCGCGCGCCTTCTGTTCGGCCTTGCGCTGCGCGTCCTGCATCGGCTTCAATGCGGACGGTTGCGCGACGGCCTGTTGCAACGGCGCCAGAGAAACGGAAATAGATGTGGCTGCGGCCAATAAAAGCAGATAGATCTTCATCAGTTGACTCCTGCGTTTCGCTAAAGCCCGTCACATCTTTCCGATCTTAAAGAGCGCGCATGGCGGCGTCGATACGCAATCCCCCGGGCGGCAGATCGGAGCGCCGAAAGCGCACCAGCGCGAAGGCGCGCATCTGCGGCGTGACGCCGGGAACGCGTACGAAGTGAAACTCGATATCGTTGCCCCCTTTCGTCTCGCCTTCCCGAACCACGTTCATCATATCGATGCGGATGTGCCGGCTCTTGATGTAAACGTACTCCGCCGGCTTGCCGAACACTTCGCAAATGCCTTCGAGTTCGTGTTCGACGATATTGGTGGGCACTCTGAGCGCGGCAAGGCTCTCGGCGTTCTGCGCGATCTGCGACTGCACATGCGCGAGTTCGCTCACTTCGACAGCGTCGCCGCTGCCCGCGACGGAGGCCAGGCCCGTGCCGCCGCGATGCAGCAGCGCAACGCGTTCCTGCATCAGTTCGCGCCCGCGCGCGAGGCGCGCGGCGCGCGTGGACGCCAGCATCGACAGTCCTTCGAGCGCCAGCTGATCGATCAGTCTGCGCTCGATTTCTTCGCGTAGCGACGTTTCGGTTCGCCCGCAGACCCTCACGCGGTGGTCGCCGAAACTCAGCGTGGTTTGCGCGACGTCGTGATGCAAGGTGTCGCCGTCCAGCGCGACGCCCAGCACATGCCGCTCGGTCAGGGCCATGCCGAGCGTACCGTGCACGTCGACGGCGTCGGGATTCGATTCGAAGAAAGCGCGCACCTCTTGTGAGCGGCCGAAGGTATCGGCGATATCGTCGGGGGTGGCGAAGAATGCGCGCAGGCTCGGATTGCCGGCCCACGCGTCGGCGCTCGCATCGAGCGTGGCGGGCAGCGAGGCCATCAGTTCGTCTGCGTATTCCAGCGTCGCTGCAACGGGTTGTGTGAGGCGATGCCGGTAACGGCTCACAACGGCGATCCGCGGATGAATCGCGACAATGCGCCCGATCGCCTCGTCGATGCGTGCGGCTGGCATCGGCGGCACCGATGAGCTATCGCGATGAAATAGCCGGGTCAACAGGCCCATTGCCGCTATCTCCGTGAAATGAGGCACAGGTCGGAAGCCATTGCACTCCGTGAAGTGAAACACAGGTCAGAACCCATCGCACTCCGTGAAGTGAAACACAGGTCAGAACAGCGTCGATCGAAAAACAGCATACCGCATGAAAAGTCCGCTGCGTGAGCGCGTCGCGTCTGACGTGACCATGGGCCGCAGCGCGATGCATTGCCACTAGCCGTCCGCGACCTGCCTGAAATCATCGAAGCGCGCGAACGGCGGCGCCAACTCTTTCACCTCCATCCTGTCGACGAGCGCTGCCGGCATGCCGTCGGCCATCCAGTCACGCATCTCCTTCACTGCCGTTGCCGCGCCCTGCAATAGCGCCTCGACAGACCCGTCCGCATGGTTGCGTACCCAGCCCGTGATGTTGAGCGACTGTGCACGCTGGACGCATGCGGCTCGGTATCCGATGCCCTGTACCGTGCCATGCACGCGTATTAGCAGCGTTTTGATGAGGGCATCGGGCTCTTTTGCCATTCTTGGTCTCCACTTTCTGGCATTGGGCGATGGTGCGGCAGCCTGATGTGCAATATGCACGTGGTATGGGGTTTTTATGTCGCCTGGCCAGGTCGAACGTGACGCTTAATCTTCATATTAAAACGCTGGCTGGACCGCGGAACGTCGCTCTTACGCTGGCATCCGCGATTCGTTAGCGTGCTTCAGGCGTCGCCCCTGTGCGGGGCGG
>NZ_JAGUUD010000223.1:0-4888 GCF_020177535.1 Paraburkholderia sp. XV
CCGCAGCGAGCGCCGCCGCCGCGTCCGCACCGGCCGCGACATTGGCGCAGACGGTAACGTCAACGCCAGCAGGCCGCAGTCCCACGCGCCCCAGCCCATGACCGCCCCGACGACCCGATGACGACCGACGCCATCCGGCGCACCCCGACCCGATGAACATCTCCCATTTCTGCATCGACCGGCCGATCTTCGCCTCGGTCATCTCGATCGTGATCACACTGGGCGGCGCGCTGTGCATGCTCGCGCTGCCCACCGCGCAGTACCCCGACATCACCCCGCCGCAGATCACGATCTCCGCCACCTACCCCGGCGCGAGCGCCGACGTGGTGGCCAACAACGTTGCCGCGCCGATCGAGCAGCAGGTCAACGGCGCCGACAACATGATCTACATGAGCTCGTCGAGCTCCTCCACCGGCAACCTGACGATCAACGCCTACTTCCAGATCGGCACCAACCCCGAACTCGCCCAGGTCGACGTGCAGAACCGCGTGAATCTCGCGCTGCCGCAACTGCCGCAGTCGGTCACCAACCAGGGCGTGCAGGTACAGAAGAAGTCGCAGGCGTTCATGATGGTGATCGCGATCTACTCGCCCACCGAGCGCTACGACGCCACCTACATCGCCAACTACGCGAACGTCTACGTGCTCGATGCGCTCAAGCGCATCCCTGGCGCGAACCAGTCGAGCATCTTCGGCACGCCCGACTACGCGATGCGCATCTGGCTGCGCCCCGACCGCATGGCGCAGCTGGGCATCACGGCCGCCGACGTGCAGCGCGCGGTGGCCAACCAGAACCAGCAGTTCGCCGTGGGACGATTAGGCCAGTCGCCCACGGGCAATCCCGTCGAACAGTCGTTCGCGGTCACCACCACAGGCAGGCTCACCGAGCCCTCCGAGTTCGAGAACATCATCATCCGCGCGCAGAGCGGTGGCGCGGCGATCGTGCGGCTCAAGGACATCGGCCGTGCCGAACTGGGGCAGAAGGACTACTCGATCCGCAGCCGCTTCCAGGGCAAGCCCGCCACCGTGATCGCCGTCTACCAGCAGCCGGGCGCGAATGCGCTCGATGTCTCGAAGCAGGTGCGCGCCACGCTCGCCGAGATGAAGAAGTCGTTCCCCGAGGGCATCGACTACGAAATCGCGATGGACACCACCGAGTTCACGCGCGCGTCGATCACGGACGTCGTGCACACGTTCTTCGAGGCCGTCGTGCTGGTGGTGATCGTCGTGTTCGTGTTCCTGCAGAGCCTGCGCGCCACCCTGATCCCCGTGCTGGCCGTGCCCGTGTCGATCGTCGGCACCTTCATGGGCATGGAGGCGCTCGGTTTCTCGATTAACATGCTCACGCTGTTCGGCATGGTGCTCGCCATCGGCATCGTGGTCGACGACGCGATCGTCGTGATCGAGAACGTCGAGCGCAACATGACGGTGAACAGGCTCGACCCGAAGACGGCCGCCAAGCAGGCGATGGACGAAGTGGCGGGCCCCGTGGTCGCGATCGTGCTGGTGCTGTGCGCGGTGTTCGTGCCCGTGGCGTTTCTCGGCGGCATCACCGGCCAGATGTACAAGCAGTTCGCGATCACGATCGCGATCTCCGTGGTGATCTCGGGCATCGTCGCGCTGACGCTCTCGCCCGCGCTCGCGGCGCTGCTGCTCAAGCCCGGCCATCACGAGAAGAAGGGCTTCTTCCGCTGGTTCGACAACCAGTTCGCGCGCATGACGGCGGGCTATACGCGTGCCGTGCGCCTGATCATCAGGCGCTTCGTGGTCGCGCTGCTGCTGTTCGCCGGCATGATCGCGCTGGCCGTCGTGATGATGCGCGACATACCCACTGCATTCCTGCCGCCCGAGGACCAGGGCTATCTGCTGGGCGCCGTGATCATGCCCGATGCCGCGTCGCTCGATCGCACGGGCCAGGTGTCGGACCGCGTGTCCGAGTACTTCATGAAGCAGCCGGCCGTGGGCAGCATCACGACGGTGGACGGCTTCAGCATTCTCGACAGCCAGAACAAGAACAACTCGTCGACGTTCTTCGTCGGCTTCAAGAGCTTCGAGGACCGGTATTCGTCGGCCAATATCCGCACCCAGAACGCGCGCGCCGTGCTCGTCGATGCATACAGGACGCTCTCGCAGATCCGCGAGGGCATCGTCGTGCCGCTCAATCCGCCGTCGATTCCGGGGCTGGGCACCACGGGCGGCACGGAGATGTGGATCCAGAGCAAGGGCGATGCGACGATCGCGCAGTTCGCCGCCGTCGTCGACGACTTCGTCGCGAAGGCGAAGCAGCGCCCCGAGCTGACGGGGGTCACGTCGACCTTCAATGCGAACTCGCAGCAGCTGCTGGTCGACGTGGACCGCGACAAGGCCGAGACGCTCGGCGTGCCCGTCCAGGACGTCTACAGCGCGATGCAGACGATGTTCGGCTCGCTGTACGTGTCGCAGTTCAACCGTTCGAGCCGGCTGTGGCAGGTGATCCTGCAGGCCGAGCCGTCGTACCGGTTGAAGCCCGACGACCTGACGCAGGTCTTCGTGCGCAGCGCGAACGGCAGCATGGTGCCGCTGAAGTCGGTGGTGACCTCGCGCTACGTGACGGGGCCGGACCTGATCACGCGCTTCAACAACTTCCCGGCCGTGAAGATCACGGCCAACGCGGCGCCCGGCTACGCATCCGGCCAGGTGATCAGCGCGCTCGAAGAGGTGGGCGCGCAGATGCCCTCGGAGTACGGCATCGCCTGGAGCGGCGAGGCGTTCGAGGCGAAGCAGTCGGGCGGCACCTCGGGCCTCGTGTTCGTGTTCGGTCTGATCATGGTGTTCCTGATTCTCGCGGCGCAGTACGAGAAGTGGAGCCTGCCGTTCGGCGTGCTGATGGCGGTGCCGTTCGCCCTGTTCGGCGCGCTGCTGGCGATCCTGCTGCGCGGGCTGAACAACGACGTGTACTTCCAGATCGGTCTGACGATGCTGGTGGCGCTCGCGGCGAAGAACGCGATCCTGATCTTCGAGTTCGCGGTGCTCAACCGCGAGGCGGGCAAGTCGGTGTTCGACGCGACGATGACGGCGGCCGAGGAGCGGCTGCGGCCGATCGTGATGACGTCGCTGGCGTTCATCCTGGGCTGCGTGCCGCTGGCGATCGCGACGGGCGCGTCGGCCAACAGCCGGCATTCGATCGGCACGGGGGTGATCGGCGGGATGCTCGGGGCCACGGCGATTGCGGTGTTCTTCATCCCGATGTTCTTCTATGTGCTCGAAACGATGTCGGAGCGCTCGGAGAAGAAGAAGGCCAAGAAGGCTGGCGATGCGCCGCCTTCTGCGCCGGGATCGGGTGCAGGGCCAACGTCGGGCGAGCCGAAGGTGCCGCCGTCGGCGGGCGGCCCCACAGTGGGCGGTGGGCCGACGACGAACCCGTCCGCACCGCGCGAGGATGACTGACATGCGCCGCGCCCTCGTTCTCTGTGTGCCCTGCGTGCTCGCCCTGAGCGGTTGCCTGCTCGGGCCGGACTACTCGCGCCCGCCGCTCGACGTGCCCGCCACCTACCGCTTCCCCGACAACTACGCGGCGGACATCGCCAACACCGAATGGTGGAAGCAGTTCGACGACCCGGTGCTCGACGACCTGATCACGACCGCGCTCGCGAACAACAACGACGTGAAGATCGCCGCCGCGCGCGTCGACCAGTTCCTCGGCCAGTTCGTGACGACGCGCGCCGCGCTGTTTCCGCAGGTCGGCGCGGGCTTCGATGCCGGACGCGAGCGCATCTCGACGTCATCCTCGCCGCTGCTCGCGAACGTGCAGAACCCCGTGTTCAACACGTACACGGCGGCGCTCTCGGCGTCATGGGAAATCGACCTCTTCGGCCGCAACCGGCGTCTGACGGAATCGGCGCGCGCGAGCCTGCTGTCCACGGAAGAGGCGAAGCGCGGCACGGTGCTGACGCTGGTGTCGTCGGTGGCGTCGTCGTATATCAACCTGCGCAGTCTCGACCGGCAGCTGGAGATCGCGAAGGCGACCACGGCGAGCCGCGCCGAATCCGTGCATGTGTTCGAGCTGCGCTTCAAGGGCGGCGAGGTCTCGCAGATGGAGCTCGCGCAGAGCCAGTCCGAGTATGAGGCCTCGCGCGCGGTGATTCCGCAGATCGAGGCGCAGATCGCGCAGCAGGAAGACGCGCTCTCGGTGCTGCTCGGGCGCAATCCGGGCGATATCCTGCGCGGGCGCGCGCTCGCCGAACTCGCGGCGCCCGCCGTGCCGGCGGGGCTGCCCTCGGACCTGCTGGAGCGCCGTCCCGATCTGCGGCAGGCCGAGCAGGATCTGGTCGCGGCGAATGCGCAGATCGGCGCGGCCAAGGCGCTGTACTTCCCGCAGATTTCGTTGACGGGGCTGTTCGGCACCCAAAGCGGGCAGTTCTCGAAGCTCTTTACGGGGCCCGCGCGCGTGTGGTCGTTCGCGGGCTCGGTCGCGCAGCCGATCTTCGAAGGCGGGGCGATCGTCGGACAGGTGAAGCAGGCCGAGGCGGTGCAGCAGCAGGCGCTGTACGCGTACCGCAAGGCGATCCAGGTCGCGTTCCAGGAAGTCAACGACGCGCTGATCTCGTCGCAGAAGGTGCGCGAACAGTTCGACGTGCAGGGCCGGCAGGTCGAGGCGCTGGCGACCTATGCGCACCTCGCGCGGCTGCGCTATGAAGGCGGCTATACGAGCTATATCGAGGTGCTCGATGCCGAGCGCAGTCTCTTCAACGCGCAGCTGACCCAGACGCAGACGC
The DNA here is from genome assembly GCF_020177535.1 of Paraburkholderia sp. XV. Lineage (NCBI taxonomy): Bacteria > Pseudomonadati > Pseudomonadota > Betaproteobacteria > Burkholderiales > Burkholderiaceae > Paraburkholderia > Paraburkholderia sp. XV. The sequence continues at coordinate 4,754 of NZ_JAGUUD010000223.1, forward strand.
AGGCGGGCGTGCTGGTGTCGTATGTGAACCTGTACAAGGCGATGGGCGGCGGCTGGGTCGTCACGGCCGAAAGCATGACCACCCAGGCCGCGCAGCATGGCGGCGACGCGGCCGCGCAGGGTGCGAAATGAGCGA
>NZ_JAGUUD010000224.1:0-4812 GCF_020177535.1 Paraburkholderia sp. XV
ATGCCGTCAATATCTGCCCGATACCGATGTTCCGGTATTCCGGCCTCGGTTTTTTTACGGCTTCTGCCATGCTAGACCCCTACTTGTAGTCACACTAATCCGCAATTTTAGCGCCTTTTCATTTCGCGCTGCAGCGTAACACTGCTCTAGAGAGCGTGCCGCGAAGCGCGCATGAAGGCCGTCGCAAGCCTTGCCGCAAGCCCACGGCAACGCTTCCTGTCTCAACTCAAATCGTTCTGATAGTAATACCCGGTTGTGACATACCATCCGCGCCGCACTTCGACGGGACGGTCACCATAGGTATAGGACACGCGCTCCACCGACAGCAACGGAAATCCCGTCGGCACGTGCAGAAGATCGGCAACGGACGGGTCCGCAGCGACGGCGCGAATCTTCTCGGACGCGCGAATCATGCGCGTGCCGAACTCCGTTTCGAACATGGCGTAGAGCGGCCCCTTGTATTCCGACAGGCGCTCCAGCGTCAGCCCCCGGAACACGCCGCCCGGCAGCCAGATTTCGTCGAGCACCGTGTCTTCGCCGTCGAATGTCAAAAGGCGCTTGATCAGCACGACGGGATCCGCCGGTTTCAATTCCAGCTGCCGCGCGATATCCGCCGAAGCACGCAAACGCCGGCATTCGAGTAGCCGGCTGATATGCGGGTGCTCGGCGCCGTCGTCGGCGAGAAGACGGAGAAAACGGAATTGCGCGCGCTCTTCGTTGTGCGTGGCAACAAAAGTGCCCTTGCCCTGGCGGCGCACCAGCAGATTGTCGGCGGCCAGCTCGTCGATCGCCTTGCGCACGGTGCCCTGACTGACCTTGTAACGCGCGGCCAGTTCGACTTCACTGGGAATGATCTCGCCAGGTTTCCATTCACCTGACTCGAGACTCTGCGTGATGAGCGCCTTGATCTGCTGATAGAGAGGACTGAACGTCGGCGAAGGCGCGGAGACAGGCGCAGCATCGCCCGCGCCGGACGCGCCGGGAGGGTTCGCTGTGCTGGCCGGGTTCGAATTCATGCGCGCATTTCAACACAAAGGGCCTCATGCCGTCCAGATTTTTTCCCGTAATAGATATGTCTTATATAAGACATAAGATACGGTTGACTTTGTCCCGCCCGACTCCTACACTCCTTGTCGAGCAAGGGTTTGCGGGTTGTGCCACGCCTTTTTGACAGCGCTTCATGTCAACGGCGTGAGGCACCGGAAAGCCGCCCTGCATCACGCTGTTCCCTCACGCAGTTCAGGTTTCGCTTCGCCCTGCATTGCCCGGCAAGTGCGCCGCAATGCCCCGCCGAAACGCGCTGTTTGCAGGAGTCCGCGCCATGCAGCGGCCTGATCTGGCGGCGAACGCCACAAGCAGCGCCCCGTCCCCGCTCGGCAGCACAGATTATCCGGCACGGCGGCTTCGCCGGCAGCGTGCCTTCGGGCCTTCTTCGGACCGCCTGCAAGGTTCGCCCAGCGAAAATGCCGTGCTAAAACCACGCTTCGCGTAACGCCCATATAGAATGGCGTTTTCCCTAGCGTTCAACGCATCGTCCTGGAGATTTCTCAATGGCTAAGCCCGCAAAGCGCGTTGCCGTCACCGGCGCCGCAGGTCAAATCGGTTACTCCCTGCTGTTCCGCATCGCCAATGGCGACATGCTCGGCAAGGATCAGCCGGTCATCCTGCAACTGCTGGACCTGCCGCAAGCGCAAGCCGCCGTTAAAGGCGTCGTGATGGAACTCGAAGACTGCGCGTTCCCGCTGCTCGCGGGCGTCGTGGTCACCGACGATCCCAAGGTTGCGTTCAAGGACGCCGACGTCGCGCTGCTGGTCGGCGCGCGTCCGCGCTCGAAAGGCATGGAGCGTAAGGACCTGCTGTCGGCGAACGCCGAAATCTTCACGGTGCAAGGCAAGGCACTGAACGAAGTGGCGAGCCGCGACGTGAAGGTGCTGGTGGTCGGCAACCCGGCTAACACCAACGCCTACATCGCGATGAAGTCGGCACCGGACCTGCCCAAGAAAAACTTCACGGCCATGCTGCGTCTGGACCACAACCGTGCGCTGTCGCAACTCGCGGCCAAGTCGGGCAAGCCGGTTGCTTCGATCGAAAAGCTGGTCGTGTGGGGCAACCACTCGCCCACCATGTACCCGGATTTCCGCGTCGCGACGGCTGAAGGCCAGGACCTGACCAAGCTGATCAACGACGAAGAATGGAACCGCAACACGTTCATCCCGACGGTCGGCAAGCGCGGCGCGGCGATCATCGAAGCGCGCGGCCTGTCGTCGGCGGCTTCGGCAGCGAACGCAGCCATCGACCACGTGCGTGACTGGGTGCTCGGCACGAACGGCAAGTGGGTCACGATGGGCATTCCGTCGGACGGCTCGTACGGCATCCCGGAAGACATCGTCTACGGCGTTCCCGTGACGTGCGAAAACGGCGAGTACAAGCGTGTCGAAGGCCTGCAGATCGACGCATTCGCGCGTGAAAAGATGGACAACACGCTGAACGAGCTGCTCGAAGAGCGCGAAGGCGTTCAGCACCTGCTCGGCTAATCGCCTGATGCAGAATGACCGGGACTCCGTTGCAGCGCGACGGGTTCCGGTTTTTTGCGTTTGACAACCCTGCATGACGTTTTGCGCAGCAAGCGCACGCAGGGGTTCGCAACTGATTCGAGCGCGTTTTGATCCGACCTTCTGTATATCACGGTCGCAAGAACACCAGAACGCACCCGAATCAGCATTTCCAAACAGTACCCACACGCCGAAAATGCGCGCATTGACTCCCGCCGAAGTCCTGTTTGACGGCGAAGCGCCGCCCACTGTGCTGCCTGCTTGCGACCACTACGCCGGCAGCGAGAAGCTGATGCTCAAATCGCTCGCTTTGCAGCAGGAGCTGGGCCCTGTCTTCGACATCACGCTCGATTGTGAAGACGGCGCGCAAGTCGGTCGCGAGGCGGAACATGCGGAACTGGTCGCGTCGCTGCTCGGCAGCGAGCATGACCGTTTCGGCCGCGTCGGCGTGCGGATTCACGACTTCAATCACGCGCACTGGCGGGACGACGTGCGCCTGATCCTGCGCGCGGCGAAGCGCGCGCCGGCCTTCATTACGCTGCCGAAAATCCGCAACGTGCCCGATGCCGCCGAAATGTGCGCGTTCATCGAGGCCACCCGGCGCGAGCTCGGCATTGCGCAGCCGGTTCCCGTCCAGTTGCTGATCGAAACGCATGGCGCATTGACGCGCGTGTTCGATCTGGCCGCGCTCCCCGCTGTCGAGTCGCTCAGCTTTGGGCTGATGGACTTCGTCTCCGCGCACGACGGCGCGATTCCCGATACCGCGATGCGCTCGCCCGGCCAGTTCGATCACCCGCTCGTGCGCCGCGCGAAGCTCGAGATTGCGGCGGCCTGCCACGCGCATGGCAAGGTGCCGTCGCACAACGTCTCGACGCAAGTGCGCGACATGGACGTCGTGGCGAACGACGCGCTGCGCGCGCGCAACGAGTTCGGTTACACGCGCATGTGGAGCATCCACCCCGCGCAGATCCCCGCCATCGTGTCGGCCTTCGCGCCGCGCGACGAAGAGATCGCGGCGGCGACGGAAATCCTGCTCGCCGCGCAGTCCGCGCAATGGGGCCCGACGCGCCATCGCGACACGCTGCACGATCGCGCGAGCTATCGCTATTACTGGTCGGTGCTGCGCCGCGCCCGCTCGACGGGCCGCAGTGTGCCCGCCGAAGCCGCGCCGCTATTCGGGCCGAACGAGGACTCCCCATTATGAGCAACGCAAACACATCCGCAGGCGCCGCGTTCCGCGCAGCCGTCGCCGCTGAAAAGCCATTGCAGGTAGTCGGGGCGATCAACGCGAATCACGCGCTGCTCGCGCAACGCGCGGGCTTCAAGGCGATCTACGTATCGGGCGGCGGCGTCGCCGCTGGCTCGCTGGGCTTGCCCGATCTCGGCATCTCGACGCTGGACGACGTTTTGACCGACGTGCGCCGCATTACGGATGTCTGCGATCTGCCGCTGCTGGTCGATGTCGACACGGGCTTCGGCCCGTCGGCGTTCAATATTGCGCGCACCGTGAAGGCGCTGACCAAGGCCGGCGCGGGCGCGATGCACATCGAAGACCAGGTTGGCGCGAAACGTTGCGGGCATCGGCCGGGCAAGGCGATCGTGACACAGGACGAGATGGTCGACCGCATCAAGGCGGCCGTCGACGCGCGCACCGATCCGAACTTCGTCATCATGGCGCGCACCGATGCGCTCGCTGTCGAAGGCCTGCAAGCGGCCATGGACCGCGCGATGGCCTGCGTCGAAGCAGGCGCCGACATGATCTTCCCCGAAGCGATGACGGAACTCGGCATGTACAGACAGTTCGCGCAGGCCGTGAAGGTGCCCGTGCTCGCGAACATCACCGAGTTCGGCGCGACGCCCCTGTTCACTGTCGATGAACTGCGCGGCGCGGATGTCTCGCTGGTGCTGTATCCGCTGTCGGCGTTCCGCGCGATGAACAAGGCGGCCGAAAACGTTTACACGGCCATTCGCCGCGACGGGACGCAAAAGAACGTCGTCGACACGATGCAGACGCGCGAAGAACTGTACGATCGCATCGGCTATCACGCGTACGAGCAGAAGCTCGACGCGCTGTTCAGCCAGGGCACGCGGAACAACGAGCAGGACAAGTAAGCGCACAACAAGGAGACCCCTGGAATGAGCGATACGACGCAAGCGGCTGCACCAGGAACGACAAGCGGCTTCAAGCCGAAGAAATCCGTGGCCCTGTCGGGCGTGACGGCGGGCAATACCGCGCTGTGCACGGTCGGCAAGACGGGCA
>NZ_JAGUUD010000225.1:0-4676 GCF_020177535.1 Paraburkholderia sp. XV
CCCCGCACAGGGGCGACGCCTGAAGCGAGCTAACAATTCGCGGATGCCAGCGAAAAGACAAAACCGCGAACGCCAGCGCCAAAACCAAACCAAACCCAACCCAACAAACGACCAGCTACTGCAAATTCACAAACAACCCACCATCGACCAACAACGCAGCGCCAGTAACATACCTCGCCCGATCAGAAGCAAGAAACACAACACAGTCTGCGACATCCTCCGGCTGCCCGAGCCGTCCAAGCGGAATCCGCTTCTCAAAGTAAGCCTTCTTGGCATCATCGCCGAGATCATCGGCATTAAGATCAGTGGCAATCGTCCCAGGCATAACAGAATTACACCGTATGCCATAAGGCCCAAGCGCAATCGCGCAAGACTGCATCAGCGAGTGCACGCCCGCCTTGGTCGGCGTGTAATGCGTCTGCATCCCACCCCCAACAAGCGCACTGATAGAACTCGTCGCGACGATCGCACCGCCCGTGCCCTGCGCCTTCATCTGCTGCGCCGCAGCCTGCGTAACAAAAAACGCCCCATTGAGATTGACGGCAACTGTCGTCTCGAGCACATCGGCAGGCATATCGAGAAACGCATGAAACGGACAGATGCCCGCATTGCTGGCCAGCACATCAACCTTCCCGAACGCCTCGACCGTGCGCCGCACAAGCTCAGGCCCCGTCTCCTTCAACCCGACATTGCCTTCGACGGCAATCACCCGCCGCCCGAGCGATTCGATTTCACCCACCACCTCTTCGACCGCGGAACGCCGGTTATACGACGCATCGTTGTCGCCCCAGTAGTTGATCGCAACATCGGCGCCCTCTTTCGCACACGCCACGGCAATCGCCCGCCCAATGCCGCGCGAGCCACCCGTAACGATCACCGCCTTGTCTTTCAGCAGCACATGCTTCTCCGTTCAATGTTGATAAGGCCGCTCGAGCGCACACTCGGGATTGAGCCGCACACCGAAACCCGGCGTGTCAGGCACCTTCATGCGGCCATTCACGGGCACCGGCTCGTCGAGCAGCAGCGGCGTGAACATCGGCACTACGTGATCGGCCTTCGGCGCCATCATCAGGAACTCGGCGAACGGCGAGTTGTGACGCGTGACCACAAAGTGATAGCTGTACACCGACGACCCATGCGGCACGACCATCACGTTATGCGCATCGGCGAGCGCGGAAATCTTGATCAACTCCGTGATGCCGCCGCACCAGCCCACGTCCGGCTGGATCAGATCGCAGCAGTTCATTTCGAGCAGCATCCTGAAGCCCCAGCGCGTCGCCTCGTGCTCGCCCGTCGACACCATCATGCCGCGCGGCACGTTGCGGCGCAGTTCGGCGTAACCCCAGTAGTCATCGGGCGACAGCGCTTCTTCAATCCACTTCAGGCCATATTCGTGCGCGGCCTTCGCCAGCTTGGTCGCGTACGTGACGTCGAGGCTCATCCAGCAGTCGTACATCAGCCAGAAATCGTCGCCGACGCGGCTGCGCATTTGCGCGAGCTTCTCGATGTTCTTCCTGAGTCCCTCCTCACCTTCCGCCGGATTGTGCTGCAACGGCAGCTTGCCGCCGATAAAGCCCATTTCCTTCGCAAGGTCGGGCCGCGCGCCCGTCGCATAGAACTGCAACTCGTCACGGACCGGGCCGCCCAATAGCTGATACACGGGCTCCTTGCGCACTTTCGCGAGCAGATCCCACAGTGCCAGATCGACGCCCGAAATCGTGTTGAGCACCACGCCCTTGCGTCCGTAATAGAGGGTCGAGAAGTACATCTGATCCCACATCTTCTCGATGTCCGTCACGAGTTGTCCTTCGAGAAAGCGCGCCAGATGCTTCTCGACGATGAACGCACCGATCTCGCCGCCCGTCGTCACCGCGAAGCCGACCGTGCCGTCGCTCGCCTCGATTTCGACCACCAGCGTCCCCAGCACGTTGATGCCGAAGGACTGCCGGCTTTGCCGGTACTGCGGATAACGCGCCATCGGCGTCGAGATGTGATCGTCGATCCAGTGTCCGTCGGCCTGATCGTGATAGTCCGCGCCGCCGCCGCGGACGACGAAGGCACGCACGTGCCGGATAGTGGGCATCGCCATGTTCTAGAGCTCCGTTCGTGGGTTGCGTACGCCTCGCGTGTCAGCGGGCGCGATGAATGGGTTGCGGGAAGGCGGGCGTGTCGCGCGCCGCGTCGCGGCGCACCAGCGTGCCGATGAGCAGCGCCGCCAGCAGACTCGCCGCACCGAGCAGCAGCAGACCCGCCGAGGTCGACTGGAACGCATGCTCGGCGCTCGTGCGCAGCGACGGCGCGATAAAGCCGCCCAGGCTGCCGAGCGAGTTGATCACCGCGATGCCGCCTGCGGCCGCCGCGCCCGTCAGGTAGCGCGTCGGAAAGGTCCAGAAGAGCGGCTGTGCGGCGATGAAGCCGCTTGCCGCGCAGCACAGCGCGGCCATCGCCAGAAGCGGACTATGCGTCGCGCCCGATACGCCGATGCCGCATCCGGCGAGCACCAGCAGCGCGACAGCCCAGCGCCGGTGCGTGCCCGTTGCGTCGGCGCGGCGCGGCACGAACCAGGTCAGCGCGAGCGCGCAGATCCAGGGCACGGCCGCCACCATGCCGACGCGCAAGCCGACCGACTCGCCCATCAGCGCCGCGACCTGCTGCGGCAGATAGAAGATCACGCCGTACACGCTCATCTGGATCAGCAGATAGATTGCCGAGAACAGCAGCACGCGTGTATCGACGAGCGCCGCAAGCAGATTGCGAGGGCCGTGCGCGGACGCGGCGCGTGCATCCTCGTCGAGCGCGGCGCTCAAGGTCTTGCGCGCTTGCGGCGTGAGCCAGCGCGCGTCTTCGGGCCGATCGTCGAGATAGAAGAACGCCCATACGCCGACCACCGACGCCAGTCCGCCTTCGATCAGAAACAGCCACTGCCAGCCCGCAAGGTTCAACGCGCCGTGCAACTCGAGCAGAAAGCCCGACAGCGGGCTGCCGAACATGAATGCAAGCGGCGCGCCGAAATAGAACACGCCGACGGCACGCGCACGCGCCGATTGCGGAAACCAGCGCGTCAGATAATAGATGACGCCCGGAAAGAAGCCCGCTTCGGCGACGCCGAGCAAAAAACGCAGCACATAAAACGTGGTGCTCGTATGAGCGAGACTCATCGCCGCCGACACGAGTCCCCACGTGACCATGATCCGGCACATCCACAGCCGGGCGCCGACGCGATGCAGCAGCAGATTGCTCGGCACCTCGAACAGCGCATAGCCGACGAAGAATACGCCAGCGCCGAACGCGAATGCGGCGTTCGAGATTCCCGTGTCGTGCTGCAGGGCCTTTTGTGCAAAGCCGATGTTCGCGCGGTCGAGGAACGCGAGCACGTACATCAGCAGCAGGAACGGCAACAGCCGCCGCATGACCTGGCTGACGATGCCGTCGAGGGAGTCGCGGATTTCGGACGAGGTCCTGTTCATCATGTCTCCGTTTCGCCTTCGTGCGAAGGCCGGGCGGCATGCGTGTGCCGCCATCGTTCGTCGCTTTGTGCCTGATTGCTATCGTGTGGGTGCGAGGGGGTCTAGTAGGTTGCGCGGCCGCCCGAGAGATCGAACACGGCGCCCGTGCTGAATGCGCAGTCTTCCGACGCGAGCCACAGAATCAGCGACGCTGCCTCGTCGGGCAGCAGGAAGCGGTTCATCGGAATCTTCGACAGCATGTAGTCGATGTGTTCCTGCTTCATCGAATCGAAGATTTCGGTTTTCGCGGCTGCGGGCGTGACGGCGTTGACGAGGATGTTCTTGGTCGCGAGTTCCTTGCCTAGCGATTTGGTCAGGCCGATCAGCCCCGCTTTCGAAGCGCTGTAGTGCGATGCGTTCGGATTGCCTTCCTTGCCCGCCACCGAAGCAATATTGACAATGCGCCCGTAACCCTGCTTCAGCATCTGCGGCACGACCGCGCGGCATGCGAGATACGGACCGATCAGGTTGACGTCGATCACGCGGCGCCACAAGTCCGGTTCGAGTTCCCACGTCGTGCCGTTGCCGCCCGTGATGCCGGCGCAGTTGATCAACACGTCGATGGCGCCATGGGCGGCGAGCGTCTTGCTGACGGCGGCGTCGATCTCGGCCTCTTTGGTTTGATCGACGGTGACGGCTGTGACCTTGCCGAGTTCTCCTAGCGTTTGCGCGCTGCGCTCTAGCCGCTCCGCGTCGACATCCCAGAGCGCCACGGCCGCTCCCGAGCGCAGCGCGCGCTGGGCTACCGCATAGCCGATTCCCCGCGCGCCGCCCGTAATGACGACCACTCGGTTCTCCAGATCGATCTGATTCATCGCTGCGCTCCTCTGTTTTGATCCTGATGCGGATGTTGCTCGCGCATTTTTTGTTGGTGTTGATGTTGGGTCACGGACCCTCGGTGTACGCAATATAAAGCCGGTGGCGATTCGGGAACAATCCGACTGTTGGATGGGGTGATAACAAAAGTGAATCAGGGATGAGGCGGTGCGGCGCTTGCAGCGCGAGTTTTTTGCGCTTTGCGATGGCAGTGGCGTTGTGGGGTATGCGTTTGTTGTTCGGAGTCGTGGTTTTTGCCGTGCGGTGTTCCGGCTCTTGCCGGTCGGTGTTCCGGGTTCTGCGCTGGCATCCGCGTTACGTTAGCTCGCTTCACGCGTCGCCCCTGTGCGGGGC
>NZ_JAGUUD010000226.1:0-4670 GCF_020177535.1 Paraburkholderia sp. XV
GATCTGCTCGACCTTGTCCTGCACGCGGTACACGATCGGGAACTCGCGGGCGACTGTCATGCCGGGCATGCGCCGGCCCACGCTCACGACCATCGCGGAGCTGACGGAAGGCAACTCGCGCACTTCCGCCGCGCGGATATCGGCGAGACGCAGCATGCCTTCGAGTTCGAGCTGGAGTTGCGGCTGGTCGAGCCGCCAGAGCGCTTCGCCAAGACTGTCGCGATAGCTGCGGTCGATATCGACGAGGCGGTTCTCGATCTGCTCGACGCCGCGCTGATAGTCGCGATACAGCTGCACGGCCGTGAGGATCAGCGTGATCGCGCAACTGAACGCGAGCACTGTCCCGAGCAGCCGCAGCACTACGCTGCGCCGCACATAACGGAGTCCGCTCCACCCTGCGTCGAACCTGTCGAGAGCCATATCTCCCTTCGAGTGCTGCCGTTCTGGTTGTCTTATTCTGCACTCGATGCCAAAGCGCGGTCCACCGGCCGGCCCACCGGACATGCGGCTGAAACGTCTGTCCTGCTAACCCGCCGGTTCCGGCAGTTCGCCAGGTACCCTCAGTCTGACCGTGCCCACCGGCCGCCCGACGAGTTCGTCGATCAGATCGGCCATTTCGCACAGCACCTGAAAACCGTGTGCATCGAGCTGGTCCGGGTGATAACGCCGCAAATCGCACATCGTTTCGCCCAGCCGTCTCAGCGCGGCGGGCGTGCTTTCGATCAACGGCCAGCAGTGCATCAGATACGCAAGCGCCGTCACGCTGCGCGATTCGCACCATGTGTCGAACAATTGCAGACAGAGCGAGTTGACCTGCTCTACGACGTTCTCACGCTCGGACAGATAGGCGATCATGAAGCACCGGCTCGACGTTGCATTTCAATGGCTCACATGATCCGCGACCACTATTTGTGTCACAGTCAGCACGCGCTGCAAAACCCGCGTGTGACATCCTGATTCGCGCGTCAGGAAATCCTTAACGCCGGGGCGCGCCGGCAAGCCGCCGCCGATACGTAAAAACCCTTGTACGCCAGCGATTCGTGCTGCGCTTCCCAGGGAAATCCTGACGCTGCAAATCAGCATTTCCTGAATACACAATCCGCCGCCGCCGATTGGTCCTGCATCGCATTGGCCCTAGCATTGGGTCATCGGGCATGGGGGGAGACGCACATGTATGACGACGCTTCGAACGCACTGCCGCTGTACGTGATCGATTTGCGCGCGTGGATCAGCGACTGGTACGACCATGCGTTCAAGGTGGGACTCGTTCACCCGCCGTTTACGCTCGACGAATCGACGGCCGACCGGCTCGAAGGTTATTTCAAGGCTGGACTGACGCCAGCCGAGGGCGCGATTGCGTTCTTCGGCGTCGTGCACTGAGGGCCGGGCATGAGATTCGACGAATTCGACGCGCGGCTGTCGCGGCTGCTACGGGCGATGCCCGACGGAACCATTGCCGAATTGACGGACGGCATGATCGCGTGGTGGGACGGCGCGCGGACCGTCTACGCCTGGATCGGCGACGGCGACCGCGACCATCCGGGCGGGCGCGAACTGGATCTTGCCGACGACTGGGGCCAGTTTCACGACTGGCTCGCGGCATGGATCGACGAGCCGCGCTTCAGCACGCGGCCCGAGAAACTCGGCCGCGATACCGCGCAAACGGGCGCGTAAGGCGCGTTCCGCGCAACGCGCGTTCTTCACGCGCTTCACGCACTTCACGCGCCGCGCCTGCGTTTCCGGCTTCACACGAACGGCGCTTCATCCGCCGCATGCTGCGCGGTCTTTGCGACGCGCTTCTTCATCGACGCCGGATCGCGCACGATCGTCACCGCACATGGCGCGTAGGCGAGCACCTGACGCGCGACGGAGCCTATCAGCCAGCGGTCGAACGGCGTATGCCCGCGATGGCCGACGACGAGATGATCGATGTCGTGCTGCTCCGCGTAGAGCACGATCTCTTTCGCCGGCTGGCCGATCACGAGATCGAACTCGGCGCGATCGTTGGATGACGTGAGCTTCGCCTTGATGTCGTCGAGCACTTCGTTCGCGTGACGCAACTCGTAGTCGACCATTTCTTTTCTTTCGAGCTCGATGGCGCCCCAGTCCGGCGCGCGCGCGACGACGAGCACATGCAGGCGCGCATCGAAGCGCTTCGCCAGATCGACCGCGAACGCGACGGCGTGCCGTGCGGACGGCGAGCCGTCATAACCTGCCAGGATGTTCTGCATGATTCGCTCCCTTCCGGTTTGAACCGGTGCGAGCCTTGATTGAGCGGCAGCCTTCGCTGCTGGTCAGTTGTCGTCGCTGCGGGTCGGAAGATGCTCGTGCGGGACGGGCTCGGCCGCGTCGGCGTCGGGAAGGTCGTCTCTCGCGGGCCTGGCGGGCTGCTTGCCGGCTACGGTTTGCGCGGGGTCGAGAGATTGGGCGGTCGGCTCAGCGGACGGATCGGAGGGCATGGTGTGCTCCTGCGCTGATGGATATCGTACTTCCATGATAGACCGCATTGCGGCGGCTGTTTGCGCGAACCACGGAGCCAGGCACGACGCGCTTTGCTGCACTGCGTGAGACGGCCTGCACGGATGCGCAGATGAACGGCGTGCGCCTGTCGTAGCAGGATCGTCCTAGCCTTCGCGCCGACCCGATGCCAAAGTGACGGGCGTGTCCAGACAGAGGAGCTTTCGTGTCCACGCCCGAACCGCTTTCCGCCCATTCCACGCGTTCCACCCTCGCCACTGTTACCTTGCGTCCCTTCGCGCCGGACGACATCGCTGCCGCGCACGCGCTGTCGCTGGAGGTCAAGTGGCCGCATCGCGCCGACGACTGGCGGCTGGTCGCCGATGCCGGCAGCGGCTTTGTCGCGTTGAGCGAGGGTCGCATCGTCGGCACGGCGCTGTGCTGGAAGTTTGGCGAGCATGGCGCGTCGCTGGGGATGGTGATCGTCTCGCCGGACCAGCAAGGCCGAGGCATCGGACGCGAGTTGATGGAGCGTCTGCTCGAGATGCTCGGCGGACGGACCACGGTGCTGCATGCCACGCCCGCCGGCCAGCCGCTGTACGAAAAGCTCGGCTTCCGCGCTATCGGCACGATCAACCAGCACCAGGCCACCGATTTTCGCATCCCGCAGATCGTGCTGAAACCGGGCGAGCAACTGCGCCCGCTGCGCGCCGCCGACACGCCCCGTCTGATCGATCTTGCTTCGCGCGCGAGCGGGCTCGATCGCAGCGCGCTGTTGCCTGCGCTGCTCGACGTTGCGCAAGGCGTTGCGCTGGAGCGGGATGGCGAAGTGTGCGGCTTCGCGTTGTTGCGGCCGTTTGGCCGTGGACACGCGATCGGGCCGGTTGTCGTCGAGCACGCCGCAGACGAATCGACACGTCGTGCGCAAGCGCTGATCGCGCATTGTCTTGCGGCGAATGCGGGCGCATTCACCCGCATCGATACGCCCGGCGACGGCGGCATGACGCCCTGGCTCGAAGAACTGGGCCTCAAACGCGTCGACACCGTCATCAAGATGTCCCGCAACGGTGCGCCCGCGGGCGATCCTTCCGTCGTGCAGTTCGCCATCGTCAATCAGGCACTGGGTTAAATCATGACGCTTCTCTACAAGGCCGATCCCGAACGCGGCAAGTTGTGGGCGCAGCACTTCGCGCAAAAGGCGCCCGAGATTCCTTTTCGCCTGTGGCCGGACGTCGGCGATCCGGCGGCCGTGCGTTATCTTGCCGCGTGGCAGCCGCCTGACGACCCGGTGCGCACGCTGCCGAATCTCGAAGTGATCTTTTCGGTAGGCGCGGGCATCGATCAGTTCGATCTGTCGCGGGTACCGCCGCATATTGCCGTGGTACGGATGATCGAGCCGGGAATCGTGGAAGGGATGGTGGAGTATGTGACGCAGGCCGTGCTGACCATTCATCGCGATCTGTTCGATTACGCTTTGCAGCAGCGACAGCGGGTGTGGCGTGAGATGCCCGTGCGGGCGGCTTCGACGCGGCGCGTCGGCGTGCTCGGGCTCGGGATGCTGGGCACTGCCGTGCTGGAGCGTTTGCGCCTGTTTGGGTTTCCGTGTGCGGGGTGGAGTCGCTCGGAGCATCGGATCGAGGGTGTGGAGTGTTTTGCGGGCGTTCAGGCGCTCGATGCGTTTCTTGCTCGTTGCGATGTGCTTGTCTGTCTGCTGCCGCTTACCGATGCGACGCGCGGGCTGCTCGACAAGCGTCTGTTCGGCAGGCTGCCGAAGGGCGCTTCGTTCATTAATGTGGGGCGCGGTGCGCAGGTCAATCAGCAGGATCTGCTCGAGGCGCTCGATAGCGGGCAGTTGCAGAATGCCATTCTTGATGTGACTGATCCGGAGCCGTTGCCGGATTCACATCCGTTCTGGACGCATCCGCGGGTGAGGGTTACGCCGCATATTGCTAGTGCTACTCGGCCTGAGGGCGCTGTTGATGTGGTTTTGGAGAATATTCGGCGGCGGAGTGGTGGGTTGGCGATGGTTGGGGAGGTTGATCGGAAGCGAGGGTATTAGGTTTTTTTTGTCTGCGACGCTAGGGCGTGGGTTTTGGTTTTGGCTGCGCAGGCGGTCTTTTTTGCGTTTGCGGTGGAATCCGCGATTTGCTTTTTGCTGTCGCTGGCATCCGCGATGCGTTATCTAGCTTCAAGCGTCGCCCCTGTGCGGGGCG
>NZ_JAGUUD010000227.1:0-4551 GCF_020177535.1 Paraburkholderia sp. XV
CCGCCCCGCACAGGGGCGACGCGTGAAGCGAGATAACGCATCGCGGATGCCAGCGACAAAACCAGCAAACCACCCAGCGTCGCAGACAACCAACGTCAGATCGCCCAACCACCAAGATAAAACACAGCCAGCACAACAGCAATCGCAACCGTCCCAACATTAAGCTTGCGCCATTCCCCACTAACGACACGCCCAATCACCAGCGTACAGAACCCAAGCATAATGCCCGTCACGATATTAGCCGTCAGCACGATAAAAACGGCACACACGAGACCCGACATCGAATCGACCATATCGTCCATATGCAGCTTGCTCACACTGGAGAGCATCAGCAACCCGACATACATCAAAGCGGGCGCCGTCGCATAAGAAGGCACGAGCGCGGCAAGCGGCGAAAAGAACATCACAACGAGAAACAGCAACCCGACGACAGCCGCAGCCAGTCCCGTCTTCGCGCCCGCAGCAACACCAACCGTCGACTCGATATACGCAGCAGCCGGCGCACCACCCATAAACCCCGAGAAAATCGAACTGAGCGAATCCGCAGTCAACGCGCGACCGCCATTAATGATGCGGCCATTCTCGTCGAGTTGCCCCGCCTGCCCCGCGACGGCGCGGATCGTTCCCGTCGCATCGAACACGGCCGTCATCACGAGCGCCAGCACGCTAGGCAGCACAGCAAGCGACAACGCACCCTTGATATCCATCGCGCCGATCAGCGACGCATGGCCCGGCGCGCTCAACGAAGGCAGCGCGAACACACCATGAAACGCAACAGCAGGATCGAGCAGCAACGCAAGCGCCGAAATCGCGACGATCACGATCAGGATCGATCCCGGCACGCGGCGGCGCACCAGACCGAAAATCGCGGCCAGCCCGCCCACCGACATCAGCACAGGCAACGACGTGATATGCCCCAGCGAGACAGGCAGTCCCGGCCCCGGATTCTTCACGACGAGGCCGACATCGTTCGCAGCGATCAGCAGCAGAAAGAGACCAATGCCGATGCCCGTTCCATGCGCGACGCCCGCAGGCAGATTGCGCAGAATCCAGGAGCGCACGCCCGTTACCGAGATCCCCGTGAACACGAGGCCCATCAGGAACACCGCGCCAAGCGCGACGTTCGGCTGCAAGCCCTTGCCGAGCACGAGGCCGAACGCGGTGAAGGCCGTCAGCGAAATCGCGCAGCCGATCGCGATCGGCAGGCGCGCCCAGATGCCCATCAGCAGCGAGCCGAATGCCGTCGTCAGGCACACGGCGACGAACACCGCGCTGGTGTCGAAGCCCGCCTTGCCGAACATGCCCGGCACGACGAACACGGAATAGACCATCGCCAGAAACGTCGTAATGCCAGCGATGATTTCCTGGCGTCCCGTGCTGCCGCGTGCGGTGATGTCGAAAAAGCGATCAATGAACGCCGCCGGCCGGTCGCGAGTGTTGTCGAATGCCTCGCTCCCGGCTTCCGCGATGCTCTGGGCCTGGGGTTCCATCATGATGAGTGCCTCCTTTATCAGCATGCCGAAACGGCTGCCGTCGCAGGCTCGCCGTCATCAGGTTCGTCTCGTTGAGTAGTAGATGTAGTGCGTGTTGCGCTTTCCGCGTGGCGCGCAGGTGCGCACCGTCCTCGTTACGGCGGGTAATCCGTCGTCGGACGATCGATCGACATCGCGTTCCGTTTTCACCAGTCCACGACCCACTTCGCGCCGTTCTTTTTATGCTGAAGCGAAGGTTAGGCGAATCGCGATATATCTCCCATCGCAATAAAAACATGCCGCGCATGTCGCAACGCGTATATCGCCTGACACACGGCAATGCGGGCTGCGTATCCGGGTGTTAACACCTACGGCTTCAACCCGCATGAGAGGCGCTCGGGAAGCCCCGCTGAAAGGGCTTGGAAGCCTGTGGCCGGGCCCTTCCAACGCAGACAAAACAGGGGCCTTTCGACGTCACGGGTTAAACTCTCGGCAAACCATGCCTTTAACGCATTGCCGGCGAGGCTCTCGATGCCCGCATGAATCGCTGGATCGTCGTTTGCGACAGCACCTGCATCGGCCCGCCGCCCTGGCCACGGAGTCCCACTTGATGATTGGCGGTTTCCTACGTCCAGCCTTCCGTCTTTTGCTGTTGGCCGTTTTTGCGGCCCTTGCCGCCGTGATGTCGGGCTGCAGCCTGTTCGGACCGACCGAGCAGCCGCCTGCGCCCATCACCGAAGCCACGGTGACGCCGCTCGTCGTTCCCGCCCTCGAGCCCGCCTCCGAGCCTGATCAGGCCGAGGCGCCTGAACCCAAGGAACCCAGGAAGCCGCGCCCGCCCGTCGTGCGCCCGCACAAGCCGGAGCCGCCGCCGCCCGTCGTCGCGCCCGCGCCGCCGCCTCCGCCGCCCCCTCCTGCGCCGATCATCGTGACCCGCACGCTCGATCGCAACTCCACGCATGGTTTGCTCGACAGCGAAGTGCAGAAGCTCGACGGCAAGGTGCTGGGCCGCGCCGTCGACATGACGGCTGACGGCAGCGGCACGCCGCGCCAGATGATCGTCAATCTGCAGGGTTTTCTCGGCATCGGCGACCGCAAGGTCGGATTTCCGTGGACTGCGTTCCGCTTCACGCCGAATGCGAAAGGCGCGCCCATCACGATCACGACACCGCCCAACCAGCTGGCCGCGACCAACCGGCCGAAGCCATCGGCTTCGCTCGCGACGCCGCTTGCGGGCGTAACGGCCGCGCCCGCGGTGCCGCCGGGGCAAATGGAGCTGATCGACGCTGACGTCGAGCGTCCGAACGGCGGCAAGGTCGGCCGCGTGATCGACGTGCTGGTCGATGTGAACGCGCAGCCGCAGGCCGTCGTGCTCGACGTGAGCGGCATCATCAGTCCCGATCGCCGCGCGATTGCCGCGAACTGGTCGGCGCTGCGCTTCGTCGCGAAGGACAAGACGCTGCGTCCCTTGATGGATCTCAATGACGCGCAGATCAAGGCGTCGCCCACT
The DNA here is from genome assembly GCF_020177535.1 of Paraburkholderia sp. XV. NCBI lineage: Bacteria > Pseudomonadati > Pseudomonadota > Betaproteobacteria > Burkholderiales > Burkholderiaceae > Paraburkholderia > Paraburkholderia sp. XV. The sequence continues at coordinate 2,983 of NZ_JAGUUD010000227.1, forward strand.
TACGAGGCAGATAAACCGATCCGGGCGGTCTCGCCCGCCCCTGCTCCAGTTTCCGCGACCGCGCCGACGGCTGGCCCTTCATCGTCCGCTGCGGCGGCCTCAACCGCACGCACTTCACGATGACGAGCCGTCTCATGGTCAACGCACGCAGTCTCCGCGCCCTCGACTGGCTCAACTTTTTCGTTGCCAACGTGCAGACGGGATTCGGGCCGTTCATTGCTTCGTATCTCGCGTCGCATAAGTGGACGCAGGGCGAAATCGGCCTCGCGCTGTCAGTCGGCACGATCAGCGCGATGGTGAGCCAGGTGCCCGGCGGCGCGGCCGTCGATGCGCTGCGCAACAAGAAAGGCGCGGCTGCCTGGGCGATTATCGCGATCATTATCAGCGCCGTGCTGCTTGCGGCGAGCCCGACCGTGCTGCCCGTGATGGCTGCCGAGGTCTTTCACGGCTTTGCGAGCTGCATGCTCGTGCCGGCGATGGCGGCCATCTCGTTCGCGCTCGTCGGCCGACACGATCTGGGCGACCGGCTCGGGCGGAATGCACGCTGGGCGTCGATTGGGAGCGCTGTCGCTGCGGGTTTGATGGGGCTGTTCGGCGAATATTTCTCGGCGCGCGCGGTGTTCTGGCTGACTGCTGTGCTTGCAGCGCCTGCGCTGTTTGCGTTGTCGATGATCACGATGCCGCAGCATCATCCTGTGCCCGCGCATCAACCGGCGAAGAAGGAGCGCGACGACGCGGAAGAAAAGGAATCGATCTTCGAGTTGCTGCGCGACAAGCGGATGTTGATCTTTGCTGCGTGCGTGGTGTTGTTCCATCTGTCGAATGCGGCGATGCTCAATCTCGCTGCGGGTGAAGTGACGGCGGGCATGGGCGACAACGTGCAGCTTGTGATTGCTGCGTGCATTATCGTGCCGCAGGCGATCGTGGCGATGTTGTCGCCCTGGGTTGGGCGCTCTGCCGAGCGCTGGGGACGCAGGCCCATTTTGCTGCTTGGGTTTTCTGCGCTGCCGGTGCGGGCATTGTTGTTCGCGGGCGTTAGCAGCCCTTACCTGCTTGTGCCGGTGCAGATGCTCGACGGTATTAGCGCGGCTGTGTTCGGGGTGATGCTGCCGCTGATCGCGGCTGATGTTGCCGGCGGCAAAGGGCGTTATAACCTCACCATTGGGCTGTTTGGACTCGCCGCCGGGATTGGGGCGACGCTTTCTACTGCCGTTGCAGGGTTTATCGCCGATCGCTTCGGTAATGCGGTTAGCTTTTTTGGGCTCGCTGGGGCGGGGGCGCTTGCTGTGTTGCTTGTGTGGGCGGCGATGCCGGAGACTCGCGATGCGAATGGGGATGTGCAGGAGAAGCCTGCACCCGCTGGTGATGGGTCTTTGAAGCGGGCTAAATGAAGGTCTTTTTTTGGTCTTGCGACGCGGGGGGTTTGCTTGGGTTTTTGCTGGCATTCGCGGTTTGCCTTCGTGGCGCGGGCTATGCCGTTTGGTGTTCTGGCCTTTGTGCTGGCATCCGCGTTACGTTAGCTTGCTTCACGCGTCGCCCCTGTGCGGGGCGGCACCTACTTTTCTTTGC
>NZ_JAGUUD010000228.1:0-4411 GCF_020177535.1 Paraburkholderia sp. XV
ACATCCACGGCGTCTCTGGTGAGCAGCAGATTGGCGGCGAACCAGCCGTCAGGTAGGGGTAGCAATGAAGTTTACGATCCGCGCGGCGGGAAACTTTGCTTTCAGGGCTTCCCACGTGGCGGCAACACTGTGATGCCCCTCGTCGAACAGGATCAGGTCGAAGAAGTCATCCGGTAGATCTTGCAACCAGCGGTTTTCATCGCCTTGAAGTTGCTGGATGTTCGTCACGACAACGTTCGCTTCCTCAAGGTCACCCCGATTGGTAGTAGTACCCCGGATCTCTACCGGCTCAGGAAACGGCGCCCCGTTTAAGACAGCGCATTTCTGGTAGAACATCCTTGGGTTCGTCGGATTGAAGTCCGAATGCAACTGGCTCGCGATCGCTATGCCGGGCGCGACCACCAACGTACGGTTGGATCGAAATGCGAAAGGCGAGATGGTTATCGTGCCAGACTTCCCGCAGCCGACAGGCAACACGATCCCAACTTCACGCGCTGAGTCATTCGCGTCGTTCGCGTATCGAGCCAACGCCTCATATGCCTCGCGCTGGGGCTCCCTGATATTCGGATTATTGGAAATTTCCGGGTGTCGACTTTGGAATGCTTTTGTCACTGAGCGCTCTCTTCGTTAATTGTCGGCGGCCCGCCGACCGAAAGTTGCTTTGCCCTTGTCAACCCGGAAAGCATTACCTGCTTCGCTCCCTCGCTGACGCAAGTTTCAGAAAACAATACACCAATCAGGCGTATCAAATGCATCATTTGCATTCCGAACTTTCGCCGCTCTCCTTGACGAATTCCCCGAAATCTGCGCAGCCCGCGAGCTAACAAAACGTCCAGAATGATCCTTTCGGACATGTCGAGTTCGCGAGATATAGGCGACCGGGTCTGCTGCTGCGAAGTGGGCACGCCAAGTCAGTGCAACCTTACGGCGTCAATCGCCTCACCAACGAGCCTAGAGGACATATTCCAGTCGGCCCAAGCAATCTAGCGCGGCTCGGGTGCCCCCTTGCGCTTAGGCCAGAAACCGTTGTATTGACTATCCAAGAGGTATCGACGATAGCAATCACGCATCGTCGTTGTGCGCCGCACACCGAATTTTCGCGTTCCCGCGCACTTTGTTGCACCTGAACGGACGTTTTCCCGTTCCCGCACACTTTGTTGTGCCCCAATACAAATTCGAGATTTGGCTTGACGAATTATCTTTAGATATATATCTTACGATACATCTTAAGACATTCGGAGATGCCGCCATGCGTCACCACCATCATCGTTTTTCCCGTGACTTCGCCCGCGACGCCGACTTTGCCCGCGATCCCGCGTTCTTTGGCTTATACGAACGCTTCCAGATGTTCAGGGACGCGATCGGCCGCCATCAGCGCGGCGGCGGCCGGCACGGCGGGCCGTTCGGCGGCGGCGCGGGCGGTCCGTTCGGGGGCGGCTTCGGCGGAGGATTCGGCGGCGAAGGCGACGGCTTCCCGCGCGGACGCAAGTTCACGTCCGACGATCTGCAACTGCTGCTGCTCGCGCTGATCGACGAGCAGCCGCGCCACGGTTACGAACTGATCAAGGCGCTCGAAGCGCGCTCGAACGGCTTCTACACGCCGAGCCCGGGGATGGTCTACCCCGCGCTGACCTATCTGGAAGAACTCGGCTACGTGACCGTGCAACTGGAAGGCAACCGCAAGCGCTACTCGCTCGCCGACGCCGGCCGCGAGTACCTCGCCGGCAACCGCGAGCGCGCCGACCTGATGCTCGCCAAGCTCTCGCATATCGCCCGCAAGATGGATTCGGTGCGCCGCGCGTTCGCGGGCGAGGCGGGACAGCAAGGCGAAGCGGGCGACGACGCGAGCGAATACGGCGGCTGGCTGCCCGAATTCGTGCAGGCGCGGCGCGCACTGAAACATGCGCTGCTGTTGCGCGACAACGCATCGCCGGAGGAGCAGCGGCGCATCGCGGCGATCCTCGCGCGCGCCACGGCCGAAATCGAAAGCAAGCCGCGCGAGAACGGCGGCAAAACGCCGGGCGAAGCCGCTTGACGCAGTCGATTCAACGACATTGAGAGAACACCTTATGCAAGCAACCCGAACCGATCTGAACGTGACGCGCGTGCGTCATCCGCTGAAATTCCGTCTGCTGCAAGTCAAGCACGTCGTGGCCGTCACGCCGCATCTGATCCGTGTGACGCTGACGGGCGACGATCTGCACGACTTCGTATCAGCCTCCTTCGACGATCACATCAAAGTGTTTTTCCCCGCGCCCGGCGAAGACAAGCCGACGCTGCCGGCAGCGGGCCCCGACGGCCCCGTGTTCCCCGCCGACCGCCCGCGCCCCGTCGCGCGCGATTTCACGCCGAAGCGCTTCGACCGCGACGCGCGCGAACTCGAGCTGGAGTTCGCGATGCACGAAGCCGGCCCCGCCGCCGAATGGGCGGCGCAGGCTAAGGCCGGGCAGTATCTGGGCATCGGCGGGCCACGTGGCTCGTTCGTCGTGCCGACGGGCTATGACTGGCATCTGCTGATCGGCGACGATACCGCCCTGCCCGCCATCGGCCGGCGTCTCGCGGAACTGCCGCAAGGTGCGCGCGTCGCGGCCGTGATCGAAGTCGCCGATCCTTCCGCGCGCATCGAGTTCGACACGCGTACCGATCTGTATATCGAATGGCGTTATCGCAGCGATGCCGCCCATCGTGACGACCGAGGTGCAGAGTTGCTGAAAGCGGTGCGCGAAACCTTCCTGCCGGACGGCGACGGCTACGTGTGGGCAGCGGGCGAAGCGGCAACGATGCGCGCCGTGCGCGCGCTGCTGGTCAACGAACGTGGCATCGACAAGTCGCGCATCCGCGCGTCGGCGTACTGGAAACAGGGCGAGCAGGCCGTCCACGAGAATCTCGACGACTGACGCCTCAACCAAACGGAGCCATGCATTGCTCTCATTGAACGAATCACACGAGCGGCGCCTGCTGTGGCTGCTCGCGCTCACGCAGTTCACCATCATCATGGATTTCATGGTGATGATGCCGCTCGGCCCGCAGATCATGCACGCGTTCGAGATCTCGCCTGCGCGTTTCGCGACGGCCGTGTCGGCGTATTCGTGGTGCTCGGGGCTATCGGGCCTGCTGGCCGCCACGTATATCGACCGTTTCGACCGGCGGCGTCTGTTGCTCGCCATCTACGCGCTGTTCGCACTGTCGAACCTCGGCTGCGCGCTCGCGCCGAACTTTCCGCTGCTGCTCGTGGCGCGCGCTTTCGCGGGCATTACGGGGGGCGTGCTTGCTTCCGTGGTGATGGCGATCGTCGGCGACGTGATTCCTGTTGCGCGGCGTGGCGCGGCGACGGGCACGATCATGACGGCCTTCTCGCTGGCGGCGATTGCAGGCGTGCCGGCGGGCGTGATGCTGGGCGCGCACTTCGGCTGGGCATCGCCGTTTGTGCTGCTCGTCGTGCTGTCCTGCGTGATCTGGATGGGCGGTTTGCGCATGGTGCCGTCGCTGACCGAGCATCTGCAGAGACAGCGCGTGCCGCTCGCGCAGGTGTTGCCTGATTTGTGGCGGCTGTTCGCGAATCCGCGGCATCTGAATGCGTTTGCGCTGACGTTTGTGGTGATGGTCGGGCACATGCTGGTGATTCCGTTCATCGCGCCGACGCTCGTGGCGAATCACGGTGTCGCGCCTGCCAATCTGTCGTGGCTCTATATGGCGGGCGGCGCCGCTACCTTCTTCACGTCGCGCCGGGTTGGCGCACTCTCGGATCGCTTTGGCAAGAAGCGCGTGTTCCGGATCGCTGCGTTGCTGTCGGTGTTGCCTGTGCTGTTCGTCACGCATCTGCCCGATCTGCCGTTTTACGCGATGGTGCTGTTCTTTCCGGTGTTCATGGTCGCGTTGTCGTCGCGGATGGTGCCGATGCAGGCGTTGCTCACGACGGTTCCGGAGCCGCAGACGCGCGGTGCGTTTCTCAGCGCGAACAGCGCGGTGCAGGCGATGGGCACGGGTTGTGGTGCGTGGTTCGGCGGCTTGTTGCTGACGACCACTGCGCAGGGGCAGATCGCGGGTTTTGGCACGGTTGGATGGTTGGCGGCGGCTGCCGCGGTGCTGGCGTGTGGGTGGATCGGGCGTGTGAGGAGCGCTAGTGACGCCGCTGCGGGCGGGGCGGTGAAGTCTGCGGCGGGGGTTGAAGTGGTTGGGGAGGTGTGATGGTTTTGTTTCGTGTTTTTTTCTTGCCTGGGTGTCTGGGGTCTGTTTGCTAGTGCGATAGCGGTGCCCGTTTTTTTTGCCCCTGTGCGGGGCGGCGGTTTTGGTTTTTTTGTGCTGGTGTCCGTGGTTTGACTCGTGCACCTTTGCGCTTTGCGCTTTGCTCTTTGCGCTTTGCGCTGGCATCCGCGTTACGTTAGCGTGCTTCAGGCGTCGCCCCTGTGCG
>NZ_JAGUUD010000229.1:0-4353 GCF_020177535.1 Paraburkholderia sp. XV
AGCGCAAAGTCCAAAATCCAGAACGGCGACGCCTGAAGCAAGCTAACGTAACGCGGATGCCAGCGCAAAGTCCAAAACCCAGAACGGCGACGCCTGAAGCAAGCTAACGAATCGCGGATGCCAGCGCAAAGGCCAAAACCCAGAACGGCGACGCCTGAAGCACGCTAACGAATCGCGGATGCCAGCGCAAAGGCTAAAAACACCAAACCGCGACGCGCAAAGCCCGCCAACAACGCAAACACCAAAACACCAAACCGCATTACCCAATTCGACCACCCCTCCGCTCAGCGTCTATCATTGATCTGGCAATACGAGAGCGAACACCGCAAAAAACATCACGTGCATGCTCTCTGGCTAGCTAACAGCAGGCGCTGCACAAACCTTATGGAGCGGATATGGACGCAGTCCGGACATTGCTCGAATCGCAGCCATTGCTCACCTTGTTTCTCACCGTCGCACTGGGCTATGTGATCGGCGAATGCAGCATCAAAGGCGTGGCGCTCGGCTCGGGCGCGGTGCTGTTCGTCGGACTCGCAATCGGCGGATTCGCGCCGAAGTCCGCGCCGCCCGCGGTGCTCGGCACGTTGGGTCTGCTGCTGTTTCTCTATGGCATCGGCGTGCAGTACGGCGCGCAATTTTTCGCTGGCTTGTCGAGTGCCGATGGACTCAAGGCAAACGCAGCCGCCGTGCTCGGCGTGATCGGCGCGGGCTTCGTGTCGCTCGCGCTCGGGCCGCTATTCGGCGTGAAGCTCGATCAGGCGCTCGGCCTGTATGCGGGCGCAGGCACCAGCACGGCAAGCCTGCAGGCGGTGCTCGCCGTGCTGAAGGGCGAAGGCGCGGCCGTCGGCTATAGCGTCGCGTATCCGTTCGGCGTCGCCGGCCCGATCCTGTTTCTGTATCTGCTGAGCGTCGCGCTGGCGCGCAAGATCGAAGCGCCGCCCGCGCACATCATGGAGACAGCCGAAATCGCGCTGCGTAACCAGGCATTCGTCGGCCTCACCTTTCCCGAACTCAAGGCGCGCCTGCCCGCAGGCCTCGGCATCGCAGCCGTGCGCCGCGCGCATCACAACCAGCTGCCCGCCGACGATCTCGTCATGCAAGCCGACGACGTCCTGCTCGCCACATCAATGGATGGCGACGAACTGCGCAAGGCCACCGAACTGCTCGGCGAATTGCACCCCGGACGCATGACGCGTTTCCGCGAAGACCTCGACTATCTGCGCGTGTTCGCGTCGAGCCGCATCGTCGTCGGCCACGCGCTGCGCGATATCCGCTTTCCCGACGGCATGGTGTGCTCGATCGCGCACGTGCGCCGCGGCGACGCCGACATGCTGCCGAGCCCCGAGCTGATACTCGAGTTCGGCGACCGTGTCGGCTTGCTGATCGGCCCCGGTCAACGCGAAGCCGTGCGCAAGCTGTTCGGCGATTCGATCAAGGGCACGGCGGAGTTGAGCTACATCTCGATCGGCGTCGGCGCCGCGATCGGCTTGCTGGTCGGCCTGATTCCGCTGCCGATACCGGGCGTCGGCAAGTTGTCGCTCGGGCTTGCCGCGCTGCTGCTGGTCGCGCTCTATCTCGGCAAGATCCGACGACTGGGTGGACTGGTCTGGACGATGCCGCTTTCCGCCAATCTCGTGCTGCGCAACTTCGGCCTGACTGTGTTTCTCGCGCAAGTGGGGCTGTCGTCGGGACCGAAGTTCTTTGCGACGATCGGCCTCACGGGCATCTCATTTCTGCTGTACGGCGCCGTCATTCTGATTGCGCTCGTGTGCATCACTGCGGCGTGCTGCCTGTGGCTTTTTCGCCTGCCGTTCGACGCGACCGTCGGCGTGATCAGCGGTGCGACGGGCAACCCGGCCATCCTCGCGTTCGCGAACCGCATTGCGCCCACCGATCGCCCCGATGTCGGCTACGCCATGATCTTTCCGTCGATGACGATCGTGAAAATCCTGTTCGTCGAGATCGCGGCTGTGGTCCTGGGCGGATAAACCAAACCGCTGTTCAGGCACTATTGATCTGAGGAATGCCCTGCAAAAATGGGCTTTTTGCGAGCATTAGCAGGCGTGTTGCGCAAGCGTGTGTGGCGCCGTCGACACAGCGCGGCACATCACGCAGGTTTCTTTACTGGCGAACGCAGTCGCTCTCGTATCATCAGGTTCGCCGTGAAACTGCCGTAAACATGCAGGAGCGTGACAAACGCGACCGCGTCCCGCAGCCTGGACCAATCGACAGGCGGCGCACCTTGCCGACCCATTCACGCTGCCGAGCCATGATTCGCCCGCAGGACCTCGCTTCGTTCCGCACTATTCCCGCCGTGAAGGCCGCGCTGTCACGCTCGCAGTTCGACGCGTTTTCGCGGCAATTGCCGCTGCTGTACGTGATCCTCGTGATCAACAGCGTTGCTGTGGCCGCAACGCATGTCGCCGTTGCGCCGGCGTGGCTCGCCATCTGGGTGCCGCTCGCGATGTGCACGGCCTGCGCGATCCGGCTCGTCGTGTGGGTGAGGCGAAGAAAATACCTCGCTTCGCTGACGGACGAGCAGGTCGCGTCGCGGCTCAAGACGACCGTCTGGCTGATTGCGCTGCTGGGTGTCATCTTCACCGGCTGGGGATTGCTGTTGTTCCCGTATGGCGATCCGTACGCGCGCGCGCACGTAGCGTTCTACATGTCGATTACGGTGATCGGCTGCATCTTCTGTCTGATGCATATGCGCAAGGCCGCGTTGCTGCTGACGGCTATTGTGATCGTGCCGTTCTCGCTGTTCTTTTCGCTGACGCATAACGCGGTGCTCGTCGCGATTGCGATCAACATGTTGCTCGTTGCCGTCGCGATGATCTTCATTTTGATCACCTACTATCGCGACTTCGCGAACCTCGTCGAATCAAAACACGCCTTGCAGGCGAAACAGGCCGAACTGCAACGGTTGAGCGACGAAAATTCGCGCCTCGCCAATCTCGACCTCTTGACGGGACTGCCGAACCGCCGACGCTTTCTCGCCGATCTCGACGCGCTTTTTCAAACGGCGCAGGACGGGCATGCGCGCTTTGCCGTTGGTGTAATCGATCTTGACGGCTTCAAGCAGGTCAACGATCTGTACGGCCACGGCGCGGGCGACCGGGTGCTCGAAGAAGTGGGCCGTCGGTTGCTCGATGTGTCGGCGCCGCGCATCAGGCTGGCGCGCCTGGGCGGTGACGAGTTCGGGCTGCTGGTGACGGACGTGCGCGAGGCGCAGGAACTGCGCGATATCGGCGCGGCGATCTGCGAGATGCTGCGTGCGCCGTATGCGTGGCCGGGTGCGACCGCGCGGCTGTCGGGATCGCTGGGCTTCGCCGTTTATCCCGATGCGGGGTTATCGCCCGCACAACTGTTCGAGCGTGCGGACTACGCGTTGTATTTCGCCAAGGAGTATCGCCGCGGCTGCACGACGATCTTCTCGTCGGAGCATGAAAGGCAGATTCGCGAGTTGGGACAGGTGGAGCAGGCGTTGCGGCACGCGGACCTCGAGCGCGAAATGACGCTGCATTTTCAGCCTATCGTTGACACGTTGCACGAGCGAGTCATGTCGTATGAGGCGCTTGCGCGATGGCGCAGTCCGGCGCTGGGTGACGTGCCGCCGTCGCTTTTCATCAAGGTTGCTGAACGCAGCGATTTCATTCATACGGTGACGGCGGCGTTGTTGCGCAAGGTGCTCGCAACGATGCGCACGTGCGATCCGGCTGTGCGTGTCGCTTTTAATCTGTCGGCGCGCGATATTGGCTCGGCGGACGCGGTTGCGAATATTGCGGGCATGATTCGCGAGAGCGGTATTGCGCCTGAGCGTTTGACGTTCGAGGTGACGGAGACTGCCGTGATTCAGGATTTCGAGCAGGCGTCTGCAGCGCTGGATGCGTTCAAGCAGCTTGGCGTGCATATCTCGCTCGATGATTTCGGCACGGGGTATTCGAGTCTTACCTGTATTCATCGGCTGCCGTTGGATAAGGTGAAGATCGATCGCGGGTTTCTGGATCGAATCGACAGTGATCCGGCGGCGCGGGATATCGTGAGGAGCATTCTGGAGTTGTGCCGGTCGCTGGAGTTGACGTGCGTTGCGGAGGGAGTGCAGACGGAGGCGCAGGCTGATGCGCTGCGGGGGCTGGGGTGCACGGTCATGCAAGGGTTTTTCTTTGGCGCGCCCGCGCCGTTTGAAGAGCAGTCTCTTGTGGTGTGATTTTTTGGGTTTTTTGTCTGCGACGGCTGGATGGGGGGTGGGGTTTGGTCTTTGTGCTGTCGCATTGGCGGTTTGCCTTTGCGTTGGCATCCGCGATTCGTTAGCTTGCTGCAGGCGTCGCGGTTTGGTGTTTTGGCCTTTGCGCG
>NZ_JAGUUD010000022.1:0-88635 GCF_020177535.1 Paraburkholderia sp. XV
GGCAAAGAAAAGTAGGTGCCGCCCCGCACAGGGGCGACGCTTGAAGCACGCTAACAACTCGCGGATGCCAGCGCAAAGCAAAAGCAAAAGCAAAAGCAAAAGCAAAGGCAAAACCAAAACCAAAACCAAACCACCACCAACATCACCGCGAAGCGGAAACCCCCAATTGCGCTTCAGCCGTCGGCAACGACAACACCGCATCCGTCACCGCCCGTGACAACCTCAACGCCGACATCGGCCCACCAAACCCCCAAACATTACGCTCGACCAGCGTCACCCGTCCTTCACGCCGTGCCGGCACAAACCTCCACACCGGCGAATCGAGCTTCGCCTCGAGCTTCACCTCCGGACCGGTCGCGCTCGTCAACAACACACTCATTTGCGGGCGTTTCAACAGATCTTCCGACGTCACGTAGGTCGTTCCTTCACGCGTCGGTTGCGCGGGCCACAACGTCAGACCCAGCTTCCTGGCGACTCCGCCCGCCATGCTGTTACTCGTATACGCCCAGTACCGATCGGGCAACCCCAGCTCCTGCAACAGCGCAAAGTCCGCATGCGTGCGGCCCGCATCCGCAAGACGCTTTGCATCGCGTGCCAATCCTTCATCCAGCTGCCGTTCAATCGCCTGCGCCTGCACCGTGCGCCCCGTCATGCACCCGATCGTATCGAAGATCCTGCGCGCCCATTCGAGCTGCGTCGCCTGCGCGCCGTCGAGCTTCATCTCGGGGCTGAACTGAAACAGCACGGTAGGCGCAATCGATTGCAATGCGCCGAAAATCGGCGCATGCCGGAAGCCAACGCCAATGATCAGGTCCGGCTTGAGCGCGGCAATCGCTTCGAGGCTCGGCTCCTGGCGCGTGCCGACGTCAGGCACCGACTGCATCCGTTCGACGCCATATCCGATCCACGACGGGTAATACGCGGTGTCGACCATCCCAGCAGGCGTCACGTCGAGCGAAAGCAGCGCTTCGGCAAACATGAATTCGAGCACGACAATGCGCTTCGGATGCGCGGGCAGCGTGGCGCTCGCCTGCGTCACGGTGGGATTGGCGGACAGCGGCGCGCACGCAAGCGCACCTGCATCGCGAGGCGCGGACGTCGCGCCTGCCGCGCTCGCGGTACACGAGAACGCGACGCACGCGGCGCAAACAGCGCAAGCGGCCGCCCGTAGCGCCTGCTTCATCGTATCGCCTCTTGCCGCGCGAGGTCTTCGTCGCTCATCGTGAGTAATAGTGGACAGCTCGCACACAGTTGATCTTCTCCGGGTATTTCATAGCGCACACAGCAGACGCGGCGCGCACGAAACGGCGCGGGCAAGAGCGTCGAGCGCGGCGTCACGTCGCGCACCGGCACGCGTAGCGGGTTCGGCTCGTCGCCGCCGAACAGCGCACCCGATCCGAACATCCACGCGGCGTCGCGGGCCGCGCCCGGCACGGCCGCGCATTGCCCGAACAACGTGTCCAAAAGATTGCCGACGTTGCTCCATAGCACGCGCGGCGCGATTTTCGTCATGCTCGCCAGCAGATCGATCACGCCGCGCAGATGCTCATCCACCAGCGACGCATATCGCCGCGCGGGATCTTCAGTTGGGTCAGCAAGTGCGTCGTGCGGCAGATACAGCGCTTCGGGCATGCCTTCGCGCAGCAACAGCAGGCAGCGCGCAGGGTTCATGTCGAGCGGTCTCTGCAAGACGAGCGCCGACACCAGCGCAGCGGGCACCGCGAGGCCGAAATAGTATTTGCTCCACTGCGACAGCAGCGCGCGCGCATGACGTTCGGGATCGCCGCCGTAGCGCAAGAGCATTGCATCGAGGATCGCTTTACGCTGCGTCGCGAGTTGCGTGAGCGGTACGCGCACTTGCGCGGCGTCGCCGGTGTCTGAAGTTTCAGCAGGCACGCCGAGCCACACGCGTTCGACATACGCGGAGAACGGCGTATCGGCGACCAGCGATGCAAACGATTGTGCGGCAGAGGACATGTTCACCGCCCGCGCTTGCGTTCGCGCCGCGCCTGCACGATCAGCAACGCGAGCAGATACGGCGCGCCGATCAGTGCCGTCAGCACCCCCGCAGGAATTTCGCGCGGCGCAAGCAGCGTGCGCGCGCCGATATCGGCAGCGGCGAGAATCGCCGCGCCGCACGTCGCCGCGAGCCACAAGCGCGTGCGATGCGCGCGCGCCCCCAACAATGCCGCAAGATGCGGCGCCATCAATCCGACAAAGCCGATCGGCCCGACGGCTGCAACCGCCGCGCAGGCCGCGATCGTCGCGACCGTCAGCGCTAGCGGACGCAGCAGCGCCACGGGCAAGCCAAGCGATGCGGCCTGGTCGTCGCCGAGTGCGAGCAGATCGAGCGGACGCGCGAGCAGCACGAACGCAGGCAGCGCGGCCGCGCACCACGGCAACAGCGCAAGCACATCGCTCCAGCTGCGACCATAGGTGCCGCCCACCAGCCACACGACGAAGCGCGCGGGCTGCACGCTCTCCTGCACAATCACCCATTGTGCGAGCGTCGTCCACAGCGTGCCGACAACCAGTCCCGTCAACGCGACCGCGAGCGGCGCATAACGCATGCGCCGGTTCAACGCGAGAATCGCGACGAGCGTGACGCCGCCGCCGACCAGCGACGACCCGGCAATCGTCGCGTGCGCGGCGAGCGGCCAGAACAGCAGCGCGATGAGCGTCGCTAGCGAAGCGCCTTGCGTGACGCCCAGCACTTCCGGCCCGGCCAGCGGATTGCGCACGACGCTTTGCATCAGCACGCCGCTGGCCGCGAGCATCGCGCCCGCAAGCAACGCGCACACCACGCGTGGCAGACGCAGATCGAGCAGCATGCGCGCAACGCTATCGCTGCCGTTCATTGCGGGGAGCCAACGCGACGGGGCGAGCGTGGTCTCGCCGAACGTGCCTGCGGCATAGATCGAAATGGCCGCAACGGCGATGACGATCAAACCGGCACCAAGTGGAGAAAGTCCTGTGATCCATGTAGCGAAACGGCTGGGTGCCGATTGAGCGGGAGCGTCGGCCGCTTGCGTGAGCGCCGAGGTCCATGCGCCGCCGTGGCGGATCATCGCGAGCATCAGCGGCGTGCCGACGACAGCGATCGCGACGCCCGTCGACAGCGTGCCGTCCAGATCGAGCGCGAGCACGGCGCTATCGGTTGCGAGCACGAGCAGCGCGCCGACCAGCGCGGACAACGGCGCGAGCGCGGCAAGCCGCGTCGAGCGCGAGCCGCGCAAATGGCGCAACAGATTCGGCGCAATCAGCCCGACATACGACATCGGCCCAGCGACGCTCACCGCCACGCTCGCGAAGCCGATCGCGACGAGCAGCGCATAAAAGCGTGCTGCATCCACGCGTACGCCGACGGCAAGCGCGGCGTCGTCGCCGAGCGCGATGGGATCGAGCGGACGCACGACGAAGGGCAGCGCCGCGAGCGGCAACAGCAACCACAGCACTGCCGTCACCAGTCCTTCTGCGCCCGGTTGATAAAGACTGCCGCTCGCCCACAGCGCGACGCCCGCGATGCTTTGCTCGAAGAACGCGAGCGTGAGGGTCGAGATGGCCGAGAACAGCAGCATGCAGACGCTGCCCGCGAGCACCATGCGCAACGGCGTCGCGCGCCAGCCGCCCGCTGCCGCCGCGACGCACGCGGCCGCGAGCAGGCCGCTGCCGAACAGCAGCGGCACGGACGCCGCGCCCGCCAGCGCCGGTATCAGCATCGCGGCGAGCAGGCCGAGCTGCGCGCCGCCCGTGATGCCGAGCAGATCCGGCGAAGCGAGCGGATTGCGCGTCAGCGACTGGAACAGTGCGCCCGACACGCCGAGGCATCCGCCCGCGACCAGTGCCGCCAGCACGCGCGGCAAATGCAGGTTGAAGAGCAGCACATGCGCGAGCGCGTGTTCGTCGGTGTCATGCGCTGCATTCGACGTTGCGGCGTGCAGCATCATCGACAGATCCGGGGCGAGGCGCAACGCGGCAATGACGACGATCGACGCGAGCAGCGCGAACGTCAACACGCCGACGCGGCTATGCTGCGCCTCGCGCCAGCGCGGCAGCGCACGTGTTTGCGCGCGCTGCATGCGTTTTCTTGCGGCAAGCGTGGTCATGCGGCGAGGCCTTTGTCGTCGGATGCGGCGGCCAGTTCGTCGCGTGCGGCATGCGCGGGCACGCACATCGGCGCACCTGTCTGCGGATGCGCGATGCGCAGCATCGGCACGCCGAAGGTCGCTTCGAGATGCTGCGGATCGATGATCGCGTCCGGCGTGCCTTGCGCGACGATGCGGCCAGCGCGCATCAACACGATTTCATCGCTGTAGGCAGCAGCCTGATTCAGATCGTGCAGCACCCAGACGATTGTCAGGCCGCGCTCCCGATTCAAACGGCGCAGTTCGGTGAGAATGTCGAGCTGATGATGAATGTCGAGATACGTGGTCGGCTCGTCGAGCAACACGATGGGTGCGCGTTGCGCCAGCGCCATGGCAATCCACGCGCGCTGGCGCTCGCCGCCCGAGAGCGCGGCGACGTCGCGTGCGGCATCGTCTGCGATACCGGCTGCGGAGAGTGCGTCGTCGATCGCCGCGCGATCTTCCTTCGACAAACCGCGCATCCAGCCGCCGTGCGCGTAGCGTCCGTACGCGACGAGATCGCGCACGGAGAGGCCGGCGGGAATCTGGTTGAACTGCGAGAGCATCGTCAGCGTGCGCGCGAGATCGCGCCGCCGATACGCAGCGAGCGGCTTGCCCGCGACCGTCACCTCGCCCGCCAGCGTGGGCTGCAAACCGGCGAGCGAGCGCAGCAGCGTGCTCTTGCCGCAACCGTTCGGCCCGCACAGCGCGGTCACGCGATTGGCACGAATGTCGATATCGAGCGAATCGATGACGACATGATCGCGATATCCCACCGTCAGCGAACGCGCCGACAGCGCCAGGTTGGAACTGCTTTTCATTGGATCATGTAGCGATGGCGAATCGGTTGGACCTTTGTGCGTTTGCCGGGACGCTGTAGCTTTCCGCCATCGCGACGACGACCTTGCGCGGGCCTTCGAACGGATCGCGCGCATGTGCCGTCAGCATGTTGTCGAGCATCACCACGTCACCGCCCGTCCACGGGAACACGATGCGCTGTTGATCCAGCACGCCGCGAATCTCCGCGAGCGCCTCGGCTTCGAGCGGCGCGCCGTCGCCGTAGTAGACGTTGCGCGGCACGTTGTCGAGACCCACTGCATCGACGAGTGCTTCCTGCATGTCTTCATCGAGCGCGGACAGATGGAACAGATGCGCCTGGTTGAACCACACGCGCTCGCCCGTGCGCGGATGCACGGCCACCGCCTGGCAAAGCTCGCGCGTACGCAGCAACGGTTCGCCGTCGTCGTCTTCGCGCCATTCGCAATCGATGCCGCGGGCCGCGCACATCGCATCGACGGCGCGCGGGTCTTCGGTGCCGAATGCCTGTTGCCACGGCAGATCGAGCCCCTGGCCGAAGTTGCGCACGTACAGCAGCTCGCGTCGCGCGAAGCGCTCGATCAACGCGGGGTCGAGCGCACGATAGATCGCGCGGCTGTCGGCAATCGGCGTCGCGCCGCCGGAACGCGCGGCGAGCGCGCAATGGAACCAGATGCGCATCGGCCATTCGCGCGTGTACGACTGCTCGTTGTGCAGCGGAATCGAGCGGTGCGGCGGATATTCCGTCGACGTGTACACGGCGCCTTCGACCTGGCTGCGCGGCGTCGAAGCGAATTCATAGCCAATCAGCGGCGCGCCGAACGAGGCGGCGAATTGCTGAAACGTGTCGATCGACGGCACGGCGAAGCCCGTGAACAGCACGCCGCCGGCGCGCTCGATGCAGTTGCTCGCGATGTCGCGCAACAGCGGCGCGGCGGCTTCGAGCGTGAACGACCTGTCGCCGCGCGGCGACACAATGGTCGGCAGGCCGGGCTCGATGCGCAGATCGTCGAGTGTCGGGAGAGACGCTGTCATGACGTGTCCTCAGTGGCGGGCCGCGCCGATCATGCGTCGACTACGCATCGACGCGGCTCGAAGAACGGTCTCGCGCGGCGCGCTCGTGGCGCGCGAGAATCTTTGCTGCGCGCTGCCGTTGCAGGGCGGCAGCGTATGGCTCAGCGCGTAACCGGCGCGGCGTCCATGTGACGGCGCAGGCTCGCGGGACGCATGTCGGTCCATACGTTTTCGATATGCTCGAGGCACGCGGCCTTCGGCCCGCGTACGCCGACTTCGCGCCAGCCAGCGGGCACGTCGCGGAACGCCGGCCAGATCGAATACTGTTCTTCGTCGTTGATGACGACCGTGTATTGAACGTCGTCCTGTGCGTCTTGATGCGTGTTCTGGGTCATGTCGTGTCTGCTTGCGTATCAGGTGAGATGCAGTTGAACGTTTGCCTTCGTGACTTCACGAGGCCGTCATCTGCTTGACGTTCGACGCACAACTTTTTTTACTGCGCCCCGCCGTCTTTGCGTACGCGACGTTTTGCGCGCCGGCGTGCATGCAGTCCGCGCAATGCTTCGCGGCGTCGCGAACCATGAAATGCACGAGCGTCTGCGAGACATTCAAGGCGCGCGCGGTTTCCTGCAAAGTCTCTTCGCGCAGACGCACCCGCTCGAAGGCGCTGCGCGTGCGCTCGGGCAATTGCGCGAGGGCGTCGAACGCGTGTCGCAGCGAGTCGCGTGTGACGAGCGCGGACTCGGGCGACGGTTCCGGCGATGGCACATCGAGCCCGTCTTCCTCGCATGCGTGCCACGTGTTTTCGAGCGACTGGCGGCGGCACGCGTCGATCGATGCGTTGCGCACCATGCGCGCCACGTAGGCGAGCGGCTGCCGCACGTCGTCCTGATTCGAAAAGCCCGTGAGCTTGATGAATACGTCGTGGACCACGTCCTCGGCACGGCTCGAACACCCGACAAACGACCGCGCAAGCTGGATCAGCGAGCGGCGGTTTTCGATCAGCACGTCGAGCAGCAGTCCTTCGCAGCGGCGTTGTTCCGTCGCGGTGACGCGCGCTTCGGACGGCTCGCAATCGATGTCGTCCAGTGCTCCTTGTGCGAACGCCGCCGGGTGACGGTCGATCCGTGCCGCAAACCTCGCCATTGATTCAGCCATCGAATCGTCTCCATGTCGCTATCGATCAGATGGAAGCGAATCTAACGTAAACGCGAATCATTCTCAATCATAAATCTGGCTATTCTTATTATTTTTTGGTGACGTTTATGCTTGATGGATGGTTTTTGCGAAGGAATGCGATCGGCCGATGCAGGGCGCATAGCCTTGTGGGGATTGGGGGCTGGGCGGGTGGATTGCCTGCCTACCCGTCCATGGAAACCCACCTGAATGAGCAGATTTCCTCGCGCACTGCTGATCTGGAGACGTCAGACCGACGGACGGTTAGTTGCTTGAACTAGCGCTCGTCGACAGATAACGTCGCGAGCGCGTTCGCAGCAAGGCCCATGCATATAGGCGAACAGGACCGGCAGTCTTACCCCACAACCCGCTGCTTCGGCACCCCGCGCAACAGCGCGATACCGCTCATGAACAACAAAGCCGTCAGCAGATACAACGCGTTATCCATGCTGCCCGTATGGGTCTTGATCAGACCGATCACCCACGGGCTCACGATGCCGCTCGTAATCCCAATGCTGCTGATCAACGCGATGCCCGCCGCCGCAGTCTTGCCCGACAGATAACCCGACGGCACCGTCCAGAAAATCGGCAGCGCGGCAAAAATCAGCACGGCTGCTATCGAAAGAATGCCGAGCATTGCGGCAAAGCTGCTCAAGTGCAGCGTCAACAGCGAAAGCGCGATGCCGCCGCCGATCGTGCACGCCGCGAAATGCTTGCGCCGTTCGCCGTGACGGTCCGAATGCCGCGCGATCAGGATCAGGCCAACCGCGCCGATCGCATTCGGTATCACCGTGTACAGGCTGATCCACAGCACGTCGTGCACGCCGAAGTCGCGGATCATCAGCGGCATCCAGAAGTTGAGCGTCAACGACGCGCACGTCAACGAAAAGTAGATGAACGCGAACAGATAGACGCGCGGGTTGCGCAACGCGTCGATGAATGCGCGCGACGAATGCGAGTTCGCGGGCCGATGCTCGGCGTCGCGTTGCTCGATCAGATGAGCCTTTTCCTGTTGCGTGAGCCACGCTGCGTGCTGCGGGCCGTCGACCAGCCAGAACGCAGCGAGCAATCCCAGCACGACAGCGGGCGCGCCTTCGATGGCGAACATCCATTGCCAGCCGTACAGGCCCATCACGCCCGCCATGTCGCGCATGATCCAGCCGGAAACGAGACCGCCTAGCACGCCCGCCACCGCGACGCCTGCGAAGAAGATCGACAGGATCACGGCACGCCGCCGCGCCGGATACCAGTACGTCAGATACAGCACGATGCCGGGAAAGAAGCCCGCTTCGAACACGCCGAGCATGAAGCGCAGCAGATAGAAATGCGAAGCCTGCGAAACGAACATCATGCACACCGACGCAGCGCCCCACAGCAGCATGATCCGCGTGAACGTGCGGCGCGCGCCGAAGCGCGCGAGCAGCAGGTTACTAGGCACTTCGCACAGCACATAGCCGATATAGAAGATGGCCGCGCCGAGTCCGTACATCGCATCGCTGAAGCCGAGATCATGCTTCATCTGCAACTGCGCGAAACCGATGTTGATGCGGTCGAGAAACGAAATAACGTAGCAGAGAAACAGAAACGGCACGATCCGCAACGTCACCTTGCGATACAGCGCGGTGTCGTCCTGAAACGCGGCGGCGGGCTCGCCGGGCTCATAGGCATGCGTGATTGACTGACTCATCGAGATCTCCAGGCAATGCGGGTCCAACGGACCCATTGGGTCCGGCGTCTGTTGCGCCGTGTTGTCAGGGAAGACGGCTTGCGCTTCGTTGAATGGGCGAGCCGGATCGAAAGATCAGGCGGCGACGCGCGGTGCGTCGGCCGTGTGCTGCGCAGCGGATGAATTCGGCAAATCGACGCCTTCGCGCGCGTATTGGATCGCTTCCATCAGCGTCGCGTAATCGCCAATATGATTGGCGAGCAGCAGAATCAGTTGCGCATTCGCGGCCTGGCTTTGCGCTTCGTCGAAATCGCGGTGCATGTCGATCAGCGCTTCGTAGAAGTCGTCGGGCTGCGTCAGATTGAGTTGCGTGATGAGTGCCACGTTCGTCTCCAACTTTTATCGTAGTGATCTGCGCTACTGCGTTCAGGCAACGCCTTCCACGCACAACGCGCGCTTGAGCGCCGCATCGACGCGCGTGGCGTCGAACGTGCGCCAGCGCGCGCACACGTGCTGGTCCGGACGGATCAGATAGAACGTGCCGGGCGTGGCGTCGTAGCGAGACCACGCAAGACCTTCCGCATCTTCGAGCACGACGGCATCGTCGAGGCCATGCACGTCATGGCGAATGCCGTGCGACGCAACGACAACCAGCCTGAACGGAATCGAACCCGTCTGCAGCGCCTTCAATGCGTGTTGCGTCGCCGCGTCGATGCCATCCTTGCCGCAAAAGACGATGCCCGTGAACGCATTGCCGAGTTGCGCGAGCAGCCACGCGGGCGCGCCATTCGATAACACAGGCGCATCCACGCACGAAGCGCCCGGCACCATCTTGCCTTCGAAGCCATCGTGATCGGCCGAATTGAGCGTCGAGTCGTGCAGTACCGCAGGCACCGAAAGCCGCCCGCTGTTCGCGAGCTGACGCGCGAACGGGTGCTTGCGCGCAAGCTTCAATACGGCGTCGCGGAACGTGCGGCTGACGGGCGACTTGGGTGTGATGAAGTCCGTTGAGCGCGTCGAGTTGCGAATGTTTTCGTCGGCGGCGTATTCGCGTTCGCTTGCATACGTGTCGAGCAACGCATCGGGCGCGCGGCCGTCCAGCACCATCGCCAGTTTCCACGCGACGTTCTCGGCATCCTGAAAGCCGCTGTTCGCGCCCCGCGCGCCGAACGGCGAGACCAGATGCGCGGCGTCGCCGACGAACAGCACGTTGCCGTGCCGGAAGCGTTCCATGCGCAGACACGAAAACGTATAGACGCTGACCCATTCCAGTTCGAACTTGACGTCCGGCCCGAGCAGCGCGCGAACGCGCGGCAGCACGCGTTCGGGCGTTTTCTCGAGCGCCGGGTCCGCGTCCCAGCCGAGCTGGAAGTCGATACGCCACACGTTGTCCGGCTGCCGGTGCAGCAGCACCGATTGATTCGGGTGAAACGGCGGATCGAACCAGAACCAGCGCTCGCTCGGAAACTCCGCTTCCATCTTCACGTCGGCGATCAGGAAACGGTCCTTGAAAACGCGGCCTTTGCTGTCGAGGCCCATCATGTTGCGGATCGGGCTGCGCGAGCCGTCAGCGGCGACCACATAGCGGCCGCTCAACGCGTACTCGCCTTCGGGCGTCTCGACGGTGAGCGTGACGAATGCATCGGCGGAACCCGGCTCGCCGTGCTGCTGCAAGCCGACCACCTTGCTCTTCCAGCGGATGTCGATATCCGGCAGCGACTGCGCGCGTTCGAGCAGAAAGCCTTCGACGTAGTACTGCTGCAGATTGATGAACGCGGGCCGATGATGCCCCGCCTCCGGCAGCAGATTGAACGTGTACACCATCTCGTTCTGCAGGAACACCTTGCCGACGTTCCAGCTGATGCCCTTGTCGACCATGCGGTCGCCGCAGCCGAGGCGGTCGAAGATATCCAGCGAACGCTTCGAAAAGCAGATTGCGCGCGAACCAGTAGCGAGCGAACAATCGTCGTCGACGAGTACAACCGAGACGCCCTGCTGCGCGAGATCGATCGCCGTCGCGAGACCGACGGGCCCCGCGCCGACCACGATCACCGGATGCCGCGCGGCGTCTGTCGCCGCTGCGGCTGCATCCTGCTCGGCGCAGCGCCGGTATTCGAACGACAAGGTCTGGTAGTTGATGCTGCTCATTCTGCTGTCTCCATCCATCTGCGCTGTGCTATTGCCGCGTCATCACGCCTGCAGCGCGTCCCACATGTCCTTGTCGCGCTGCGCGGTCCAGATGCGCGGATGCGTGATGCCGCTCGCTTCGTCATAAGCGCGCGATACATCGAACGGCAGGCAATGCTCGTAGATGAAAACATGACCGAACTTCGGGTCCATCGCCTTGCGCGTGTGAGCCATCGCGGCCTTCAGATCGAGCTTGTCGGCAACGGCTTCGCGGCCGCTTTGCAGCAGCGTCGTGACGAAGTCCTTCGTGTAGTCGAGGCCCTTGTTGACATCTTCCGGCGTGGTCAGCGCGGGGCCGCGGCCCGGCACGAGCATGTCGGCGTTCAGCGCGCGCAGCGCTTCGAGCGTGGCGGGCCACTGTTCGAGTTGCGCGTCGCCGCAATAGCAGGCCGCGTCGTATTCGACGAGGTCGCCGGAGAACAGCACCTTCTGCGACGGCAGCCATACGACCGTGTCGCCCTTCGTGTGACCCGCGCCGAGATGCGCGATGCGCACTTCGAGCTTGCCGAGGAACAGCGTGATCTCCTTCTCGAACACCAGCGTCGGCCACGTGAGGCCCGGCACCGTTTCGACGCCTGCAAAGAGACGCGGAAAGCGCTCGATCTCCGACTTCATGTCGGCCTCGCCGCGCTCGACGATCATTTCATACGTGCCGCGGCTCGCAATGATCTGCTGCGCGCCTTCCGCGAAATACGCCGATGCGCCGAGCACGCGCACCGCGTGGTAGTGCGACAGCACGACGTATTTGATCGGCTTGTCGGTCACGCTGCGAATCTTCGCGATCAGGTCTTGCGCCATGGCGGGCGTCGCGGTGGTGTCGACGATCAGCACGCCGTCGTCGCCGATCACGACGCCCGAGTTCGGGTCGCCTTCAGCGGTGTACGCATAGGCGTTCTCGGACAACTGCGTCCACGTGATCTTCTTTTCTTCGAGGTCGGCTTGCGATGCGAATGCCTTGGCCATGCTCGTCTCCGTTGATTGAGGGGCGACGGGCGAGACGCGGCGCACGCCGGCGCAGCGGTAGGGAGGTGTCTCGTCCAGTCTGATTGGAATGATGTCCGGCGGTTGTTAGCTCGGGGTGATTTCATCTTAGACTCTGACGATTATTTGTCAATAGCGAAACGTATCGCTATACGCTAATTTCTCGTATACCCTGGGCGGTTCTGGATCGAACGGGCATGGCGTGGCGTTCGTTTAACATGGACCTTTTTTCGATGCAGGCAGGCGACGCGAGCGGCATGTTGAAGACAGCAAAAGACGACGAGACGACGGGCTCGGGCAAGCAGCAGCGCGGCATCCAGAGCGTCGAGGTCGGCGGACGGCTGCTGCACGCGCTTGCGAAAGCACGCACACCGCTCGCGCTGTCCGATCTCGCGACGAGCGCCGACATCGCACCAGGCCAGGCGCATGCGTATCTGGTGAGCCTCACGCGGCTGGGTCTCATCAAGCGCGACGAACTCTCGGGGCGCTACGAACCGGGGCCGCTCTCGTTGCGGCTCGGCCTGATGCAGCTGGCGAACCAGCCGGCGTTTCGCGCCGCCGTGCCGCGTGTCGCGGCGCTCGCCGAAGAGATCGGCTTCAGCGTCGCGATCTGTGCGGCGGGACCGCAGGGCCCCACCATCGTCCGATACGAACATGCGGGGTTTCCGCTGCACGTGAACCTGCATGTGGGCACGGTAATGTCGTTGCCCGCGACGTCGACGGGGCGCGTGTTCTGCGCACACCTCCCGCCCGCGACCTTGCAAACGATGTGGGCGAACCAGTCGGGTGGCGCGGGCGATATCGTTGCGCCTTCCGAACGCAAGGCGTTCGACGCGACGCTCGCGGCGATCCGCGAACGCGGCATCGAACGCGGCATCGATGCGCCGAGCCCCGGCATCAGCAGTCTCGCTGCGCCCGTGCTCGATGCCGACGGGCAGTTATGTCTCGCGTTGACGGTGATCGGGCCGAGCGGCGCGATCGACGTGAACTGGGACGGTCCCGTCGCGCGCGCGCTTCGGCATGCAGCGCGCGAAATCGGCGCGGATAGCGCGGCGGATCGAACATGAAAGACGCACTCGATAACACATCATCGTCCGTGAGCACCGACACGAAGCAGCAGCGCGGCATTCAATCGCTCGACAGCACGGGCGAACTGCTGACGGCTTTGGTCGCGGCAGGCAAGCCGTTGTCGCTGCGCGATCTCGCTGCGGCCGCGGACATGGCGCCCGCCAAGGCGTTTCCTCATCTGGTGAGCTTGCAGAAGATCGGCTTGCTGAGCCGCGATACGTCGGGCTGTTTCGAAGCAGGACCGCTTGCGCTCGAACTCGGGCTGATCGGCTTGCAACGCCTGTCGCCGACGCGCGAAGCCGAACCGGAGATCGTCGATCTCGCGGTGACGACGGGCATGAGCGTCGCGATGGCCGTGCTCGGCCCGCTTGGGCCGACTGTCGTGCGGCTCGAGGAATCGGCGCGGCCGCTGCATGTGAGCCTGCGCGTGGGCACGGTGATGTCGCTGGTGAATACGGCGATTGGCCGCGTGTTCGCCGCGCATGTCGCCGACGATGTGCGGCATGGTCTGCTCGCGCAGGATCATCTGAGGCTGGCGGGTGCGTCGGCGGCGGATACGCACGATGCGACGCTCGCGCCGCCGTATGCGGAACGTCTCGCGCGGATTCGCGAGCACGGCATCGACACCGCGCTCAACAAGCCGATCCCCGGCATCAACACGCTGGCTGCGCCCGTGTTCGATCACACCGGCAGCATCGTGCTGGTGCTCGCGTTGATGGGCACAGCGGGAAGTTTCGACAGCGACACGCAAGGCGGCGCGGCGCAAACGCTGCGGGTAGCGACGCAGCGGCTGTCGCGGCGGTTTGGGTATGTGACGGGCTGAGCGCGCGGCCGACTACTGCGCCCCATCCTCCGCCGCCGCACCCGTCTCCTGCGACAGCCGCGCCTTCGCGTGCCGCATCTTCTCCAGCGTATGCGGCTCCAGCCGCAATGCGACGCCGATCGCGAGCGCATCCATCACGCACAGATGCACGAGCCGCGATACGCCCGGCGTGTTGGGATCGACGGGACTCGGTACGCGCAACAACAACGGAATATCGACGAGCCACGCAAGCCGCGAGCCGACATTCGTCAGCGCGATCGTCGTCGCGCCGCGCTCCTTCGCGATCTGCATGCTCTCGTTCACTTCGACGCTGCGGCCCGAATGCGAAATCGCGAACGCGACATCGCCGGGTTCGAGCAGGCCGGCGTAAAGACGCTGCAAATGCGCATCCGTGAACGCGCTCGCGGCGATGTCGAGCCGCAGGAAACGCAGCGCCGCGTCCTGCGCGACGAGCCCCGAGCCTGAGCCGACGCCGAAGAAATACACGCGGCGCGCGCTTGCGAGCGCCGCGAGCGCCGCGTTCACCGCAACGGGATCGATTGCGCTGCGCGCCTGCGTGATGCCCTCGACGGCCGCTTCGCCGACCTTGTCGATCAGCGTCTGTGTATCGTCGCCGCGCGCCACGGCCGTCGACGCATACGGCATCCCGCCCGCCACGCTCTGCGCGAGTTGCATCTTGAAGTCACGCAAACCGTGCGCGCCCACTGCGCGGCAAAAACGCGTCACGGAAGGCTCCGACACGTCCGCGCGTTGCGCGAGCTCGGTGATGCTCGCGCGCATCGCGAAGTCGACATCGGACAGCACCATGTCGGCGACCTTGCGCTCGGCGGGCCGCAGCGATTCGAGCGCGCTGCGGATGTGAGGAATCAGGTTCGGTGCGGACACCCGTGCGTTCCTTTCGATGGAAGATGAATCAGCGGCATGTCAGCCCAGTCTGTTGCCGCTCTCCGTGTCGAACAGATGCGTGTGCTGCTCGGGAAAGCGCACCGTCACGCGCTGGCCCGGCTCGATCGACGCGCGCTGGCGCATCGTCACGCACCACGCCGCGCCGCCGATCTTGCCGTACAGATGCGTTTCCGCGCCCGTCGGCTCTACCACCTCGACATCCATCGGAATGCCTTCATTCGACGCTTCGATATGCTCGGGCCGCACGCCGAGCGTAAGCTTCGCGCCCGGTTTCGCCGCCTGACTGGTGCCGGGCAACGGAATCTGCACACCGTCCGCGAGCTGCAATGCGAGGCCGTTCGACACGCTCACCACTTCGCCGGCGGCGAAATTCATCGACGGCGAGCCAAGGAAGCTCGCCACGAACAGATTCGCCGGCCGGTCGTAGAGCTCCAGCGGACGCCCGATCTGCTCGATGCGCCCCGCGTTCATCACGACGATGCGGTCGGCCATCGTCATCGCTTCGATCTGGTCGTGCGTGACGTAGATCACCGTGTTCTTCAGCCGCTGATGCAGCGCCTTGATCTCGGTGCGCATCTGCACGCGCAGCTTGGCGTCGAGATTGGACAGCGGCTCGTCGAACAGGAACAGCGACGGCTCGCGCACCACCGCGCGGCCCATCGCGACACGCTGACGCTGCCCGCCCGACAGCGCGCGCGGCAGGCGGTCCAGATAGCCGCTGAGGTTCAGCATCTTCGCGGCGGCTTCGATGCGCGGCTTGAAACTCGTCGACGCTTCCTTGCGGATACGCGGACCGAACGCGATGTTGTCGTACACGGACAGATGCGGATACAGCGCGTAGCTCTGGAACACCATCGAGATATTGCGCTGCTGCGGCGGCAAGCCATTCGCACGCGTGCCGCCGATCGTCAACTCGCCGCCGCTGATTTCCTCGAGGCCCGCGACCATCCGCATCAGCGTGCTCTTGCCGCAACCGGACGGGCCGACCAGCACGACGAATTCGCCGTCGTCGATATGCAGGTCGATGCCGTGCACGACTTGCGTGTCGCCGTAACGCTTGTAGATGCCGCTCAGTTGCACTGCTGCCATGCTGTCCTCATCGTCGGTTGCGGTTGTGTCGCGTGCCTGCTTTGGGCGTTCAGATCGATTCGAGCGTCAGTTCTTCGGCCATCAGCCGGTTGCCCGCCATCAGGCCGCCATCGACGGGCAACACCACGCCCGTGATCACGCGCGCCATCGGCGACGCGAGAAACTGCACGGCGTCGGCGATATCGTCGGGCGTCGCGAAGTCGCGTAGCGGATACCATTTCTTCAGGTCCTCGAAAACTTGCGGGTTCTTGTCGACGCGCGCCTGCCACGCCTGCGTCTTCACTGTGCCGGGACACACGATGTTCGCGCGAATCCCGTAGCGGCCAAGTTCGATCGCCAGCGACTTCGTGTAGCTGATCAGCCCCGCTTTCGCCGCGCTGTACGCTGGATGACCGAGCGCCGCCAGGCCGTTCACGGAGCCGATCAGCACAATCGACCCTTGCTGCCGCCCGATCATCGACGCCCGCACCGCTTCGACCGTGTGATAGGTGCCGTTCAGATTCAGATCGACGTCGCGCCGCCAGCTCGCGGCATCCGTTTTCGCGAGCGTCAGCCCTTGCGCCGCGCCGGCGTTCGCGACGAGCACGTCGACGGGGCCGCATTTTTCAACCGCCTGCGCGACGCTTTCGCGCACGGCGTCGGCGTCGCACAGATCGACGGCGATGGGTGTCACGCGGTCGGCGCCCAGTTCCGCAGCCAGCTTATCCAGCGCGGCTGCATCGACATCGAGCGCGAGCACGGTCGCGCCGTCCTGCACGAAACGCCGGCACAACACACTGCCGATCCCGCCGCATGCTCCCGTCACCAGCACGACACGCTTCATGTCCTGTCCTCTTCGCGTAGGCAGGCGGCTTTTGCACCGGGCAACAAGCCGCATCCGTTGTGTAAATTTCCTACATATTGCACATTTTCACCGCTGGCCAACCATGCGGACGCAATAGATGGCCAATTCCCCGCACCGCACAAAAAGCCCATCCTTTACAGCATGTTATGCAAAAAAGCGCGCGACAAAAAATATCGTCAGCCCTACGTGACAACATTTTTTTTCGTGTGTAGGATTTTTTCAAACAATTCAACCCAAGCAGCCGGGTACGGCGGCGGACCACCCCAGGAGAGACGAAATGTCGTTGCATGCACGTGCTTCCCTTACGCTCGGCAAAGTCGCC
The DNA here is from genome assembly GCF_020177535.1 of Paraburkholderia sp. XV. Lineage (NCBI taxonomy): Bacteria > Pseudomonadati > Pseudomonadota > Betaproteobacteria > Burkholderiales > Burkholderiaceae > Paraburkholderia > Paraburkholderia sp. XV. Next base: position 17,017 of record NZ_JAGUUD010000022.1, read on the forward strand.
GCAGCGCTCGCGTTTGCAGGTCTTGCCCTATCGGCGCACGCCGATACGGTGCGTGTGACGGTCGCGCATTACAGCGACGCGACGGCACCGTACTTCGAGAAAATGGCACGCCAGTTCGAAAAGGCCAATCCCGGCACCACGATCAAGATCGAGGACGTGAACTGGGACACGCTGCAACAGAAGCTGCAAACGGATATCTCGGGCAACGCCAACGCCGACCTCGCGATCGTCGGCACGCGCTGGCTGCTCGACTTCGTGAAGGACGACGTCGCGGAGCCGCTCGACCCGTACATGGACGCGAACTTCAAGAACCGCTTCATTGGCCCGTTCCTTGCGCCCGGCCAGATCAACGGCAAGACCTACGGCCTGCCGATCGCCGCTTCGGCCCGCGCGCTGTACTACAACAAGGATCTGCTTGCGAGCGTCGGCTATCCGAATGGCCCGAAGACGTGGAATGACGTGATCGATGCGTCGAAGAAGCTGAAGGCGAAGGGCATTGCCGGTTTCGGCCTGCAAGGCAAGGAAATCGAAACCGACGTGTACTACTACTATGCGCTGTGGACCAACGGCGGCGACGTGCTGAACAAGCAGGGCAAGGCCGGTTTCGATTCGCCCGCGGGCATCAAGGCAGCGACGCTGTACAAGTCGATGATCGACCAGGGTCTGACGCAGCCGGGCGTCACCGGCTATAGCCGTGAAGACGTGCAGAACCTTTTCAAGCAAGGCCGCGTCGCGATGATGATTTCCGCGCCGTTCCTCGCGAAGCAGATCAAGAAGGAAGCGCCGAACCTGAAATACGGCATCGATCCGCTGCCCGTCGGCACGAACGGCGCGACGTATGCCGTCACCGACTCGATCGTGATGTTCAAGAACTCGAAGGTGAAGAAGGACGCCTGGAAGTTCCTCGACTATCTGTTCACGAAAGAGCCGCGCGTCGAGTTCACGAGCACGGAAGGCTTTTTGCCGACCACCAAGGCGGAAGCCGCCGACCCAGCATTCAACGATGCGGACACCAAGGCGTTCATCGCGCTGCTGCCGCAGGCGCGCTTCGCGCCGACCGTGACGGGCTGGGAAGACACCGCGAAGGCCGTGACCAACGCGATGCAGGCCGTGTACCTCGGCAAATCCAAGCCTGACGATGCGCTGAAGCAGGCCGCGAGCCAGGCGAATCAGGCGCTCGGCCAGTAACCACGCGTTTCGATGATTCGTCAGGGAAGTACGGGAAGCCGCATCGGCTCGACGCCGATGCGGCTTCACATTCGATGAGCGCGCTTCCTTTCGCGCGAATCCAGATGTCAACCTTCATGCGAAGCGCCGGGTTGCATCCGGCCCATTCCGTCCCGAGGGCTTCATGAGTTCCAACGCCCAAGCATCCGTCGATCGAGCACGCATGAGCCGTTCCATTGCCCCACGCGCCGCCGCGCCCTGGTGGCTGATCGCGCCGAGTCTGATCCTCGCGCTGTTCATCATCAGTTACCCGATCTTCAACATCGTGTATCAGTCGGTGCACGATGTTTCGCGCTTTGGCGCGATTCGCGATTTCACCGGATTGAAGAACTTCTTCACGGTATTCGCCGACCCCGTGTTTCTCGATTCGCTGCGCCGGACCATAGTCTGGACCGCGTTCGTGGTGGGCGGCACGGTGATCATCTCGGTGCCCGTCGCGCTCGTGCTGAATCAGGACTTTCACGGGCGCGGCATCGCACGCACGATCATCATGCTGCCGTGGTCCGTGTCGCTGACGATGACGGCTGTCGTCTGGCGTTGGGCCTTCAACGACGACTACGGGATGGTCAACGTGACGCTGCAGCGGCTGGGGTTGATCGGCGGTCCGATTCATTGGCTGGCGACGCCCGAGCTTGCGTTTCCCGTCGAGATCGCAGTCGGTATTCTCGTGTCGATTCCATTCACGGTGACGATTCTGCTCGGCGGTCTGTCATCCGTGCCGGGCGACATCTACGAAGCCGCGCGCATCGACGGCGCGAGCGCATGGCAGCAGTTCCGCCAGTTGACATTGCCGCTGCTGCGCCCGTTCGTGAACATGGCGATCCTGCTCAACGTGATCTACGTGTTCAACTCGTTTCCGATCATCTGGGTGATGACGCAAGGCGGCCCCGACAACGGCACGCATATTCTCGTCACCTATCTGTACGAACTCGGCTTCAGGCTCGGGCGTCCCGGACAGGCAGCGGCTGTGTCGCTGGTCATGCTCATCATGCTGTTCGTGTTCTCGGTGCTGTATCTGCGCATTCAGCCGTCGAAAGAAGGAGAGCCCGCATGAACGCGAAGATGAAACGCACCGTGTGGTGCTGGCTCGCGCTGTCGCCGCTGATCGTGGTCGTGCTGTTTCCGTTCGCCGTGATGTTCTTCACTGCGCTCAAGCCCGCCAACGAAGTGTTCGTCTATCCGGCGCGCTGGCTGCCGATGCACTGGCAATGGCAGAACTTCGTCGACATGTGGACGGCCGCGAACTTCGGCGTCGCGTTGCGCAACAGCACCGTCATCAGCCTGCTTTCGACAGCGCTCGCGCTCGCCGTCAGCCTGCCCGCCGCGTATGCGCTGGCGCGCTTTCCGTTTCGCGGACGCGGACTGTACCGCCAGTTTCTGCTCGTCACGCAGATGCTCTCGCCGATTCTGCTCGTGGTCGGCCTGTTCCGTCTCGCCGCGATGATTCCGTATGGCGACGGCAATCTCGTCGATTCGAAAATCGGCGTGATCGTCTCATATGCGGCATTCAACATTGCGTTTGCCGTATGGATGCTGTCGTCGTACTTCCAGACCGTGCCGCGCGATCTCGAAGAATCCGCGTGGCTCGAAGGATGCAGCCGCACGCGCGCCGTGTTCAAGGTGTTCCTGCCGCTCGCCGTGCCCGCCATCGTCGTGACGGCGATTTTCACGTTCATCAACGCGTGGAATGAATTCGCCGTCGTCTATACGCTGATCCGCTCGCCGGAAAACAAGACGCTCACCGTGCAGGTCACGGATATGGTGGCGGGCAAGTACGTCGTCGAATGGCATCTGGTGATGGCCGCCACGCTGTGCGCGACGTTGCCCGTCTCGATCGTGTTCGCCTGGCTGCAGCGTTACCTCGTGAAGGGCCTCGCGCTCGGCGCGGTCAAATAACATCTGCTTTTTTCTGTCACGCAAGGGCCGTCGCGCGGCGGCGGTCCTTGGTCTGCATTCTTTCCGTCTGCCTTCAGTGGTTCCGCGATCGCGCCGAAGTGGTTACCTAAAATTTCTCTGAATTGGACATTTCGCACAGCCAGTTTCGCGCCTAATCTCCCTGTGTCGCGCAGGCCAATGCGCACTCTCACTGAGGAAACGATCATGGAACAACGTCTCGACTTCTACAAAGCCAATCCGCACGCAATCAAGGCAATGCTCGCGCTCGAAGAACGCATCGGCAAGAGCGACCTCGAAAAATCGCTGACGGAACTGGTGCGTCTGCGCGCATCGCAGATCAACGGTTGCGCGTTTTGCGTCGACATGCACACCGCCGACGCGCGCAAGGGCGGCGAAACGGATCGGCGTCTGGCGACGGTCGTCGTGTGGCGCGAAACGCCGTTCTTCACGGCACGCGAACGCGCTGCGCTGGAGTGGACGGAAGCCCTGACGCTGATCTCCGAGGACCATGTGCCCGACGCAGTGTGGGAAGCCGTGAAGCCGCATTTCAGCGAGGCCGAACTGGTCGACCTGACGCTGCTGGTTTCGGCGATCAATGCGTGGAACCGCTTTGCGATTTCGTTCCGCAAGATGCCGGCGTAACGAACGCGGCATTCGGGCGGTTCGCGCGGCGTTGCAGAAAGCGGGCATCGGCGCCCGCTTTTTCATGTGCAGGCTTCGCAAGGCATCCGCCGTAATCGCACCGCGTCAACATCGGGGCGGACAATCTTTGACCTAAAGCCGCATCCGCACAAAAATCGGAGAATCCTGACGCGTGCGGGAAAGCAATCCGATTAGCGACGCTCACTCCTGTCAATAAAGTCGTCCGTACGGTGACACCTCAAACAGCGGTGCATCGTGTTCATCAGATCACAACGGAGCATTTGACATGAAAGTGAAATCTGCATTACTTGCGTTGCTCGCTTCATCGATGTTGTCGTGTTTCACGCAAACCGCGTCGGCGGCGCCCGTCGCGCTGGAAGCGCAGCCGTTCGCCATGAAGTCGGACGGCCCGAAGACCGCTTCGATCGCCGATCAGAAGCTCGCATTCGGCTACTGGATTTGCGATCCCAGCTGGAATCCTTCGGATTGCTACTGGCTTCCCGGTGACTAAAGCATCCGGAACCGGCGAGTAATGTGCGACATCCTGCAAGCACTCGAAGCTTGCAGGATGTTTTCATTTCCGGCCAGTCCGCGGGCCTGCATTCGGCCCGCATTGGCGCTATGCTAGTGGGTCCACTCATCAGGAACACGCTCATGAAAAAGACCACAGGCTCCACGATCACTTTCAGCCGCCCAGACGGTAAACAACTGCAAGGTTATCTGGCCACGCCCGAAAAAACGGATGGCGCGCCCGCCGTGGTCGTCATTCAGGAATGGTGGGGCTTGAACGACCAGATTCGCGGCGTCGCGGATCGCCTTGCGGCGGCCGGCTACTTCGCGCTCGTGCCCGATCTGTATCGCGGCAAATCGACGGTCGAAGAGGAAGAAGCGCACCACCTGATGGACAGCCTCGATTTCGGCGATGCCGCATCGCAGGACGTTCGCGGCGCGGCGCAATATCTCAAGCAGCGCTCGGGCCGTGTCGCGGTGATGGGCTATTGCATGGGCGGCGCGCTGACCCTGCTGACGCTGGGTCAAAGCCCGGAGTTGTCGGCGGGTGTCGTGTTCTACGGCTTCCCTCCGCTCGACTATATCGACGCGTCGAAAATCAAGGTGCCCGTGCTCGGACATTACGCGACGCAGGACGCGTTCTTCCCGATCGCGACAGTCGATACGCTGGAGTCGAAGTTGCGCGACGCGAACGTGGATGTCGAGTTTCATCGCTACCTCGCCCATCATGGGTTCGCCAACGAAACCGCCGTCGGCTTCAGCCGCATCGCCAGCACGCAGTTCGACCCGGTGTGGTCGGAAATGGCGTGGGATCGGACGCTGACCTTCCTTGGCCGCAAGCTCTGGGAGAAGTAAAAGTCGCGGCGCGAGATGCGCGTGTGAGAAGCGTGTTCGGGTCCGTCCGGCGAGCGCAGTTCAGCGCGCCCGCCGCGGATACCTCAACAGATCATCGGCGACGGGCACGGCCGCCAGCACCAGCAACAACGCCGCAAGCGGCAGCGTCGCGATGAACCCGACCTGTTTGAAAGCGATCGCGCCAGCAAGCCCGCCCGCGAGAAACATGCCGAGCAGCGACGCGAGCAGACCGAGCCGCCGCATGTCGGCACCGACGTAAGCCGCTTCCGTCGACGGCACGCCCCGGTTCCAGTACAAGCCCTTGCCTATTTCGATGCCGATATCCGTCACGAGCCCCGTGACGTGCGTCGTGCGGATTTCTGCTTTCGATATCTTGGTGATCATGGCGTTCTGCAGGCCCATCACGTAGCAAAGCAGCGTGACGGTGGCCGGCACGAACAGCGGACGATGCTGCTCCAGGTTCGCGCCCAGCACGCCGAAGCACAGCAACAGAAGCCCTTCGAGCACGAGCGGCATCGCGTAGACGCTCTGCGTTCCTTTGCGCCGGCCCCAGTTGATCAGAATGGCCGAACTCGCCGCGCCGGCAAGAAACGCGAAAATCGAACTCGCCGCCGACAGCACGAACGCAAGGTTGCCGAGCGCAAGACTGTCGGCCAGCGACGACACCATGCCGGACATGTGCGACGTGTATTGGCCAATCGCCAGAAAGCCGCCCGCGTTGGCCGCGCCGGCAATCCCCGCGAGCGCGAGGCCGAGCCGCCGGTTGGCGGCGTCAGTGCGAGCGGCCGAGGTAAAGCCGCGCAGATAATCAACGGGCACGATGACGCCTGCAAAAGAAGGGAATTTCGACAATCCTACCTTCAAACGGCGCTTATCTCGTTTTTGATCGGCAACAATGCCCTGCGATGATTTGTCGCATGGCGCTTCGCCCCCGCGCCGTCGTGCCCGTCCGGCCCGCGAGTTCACCGTCCAGTGAACTCGTCAGGCCGTAAGCTCGCCAATCAGTCGTCGTAGTGACGATGCTTGTGCTTGCGCTTGTACGAACTGTGCGAACCGTACGAGCCGCGCGAATAGTCGTCTGCGTACGAGTTGGAACGCGAGATGTTGCCGCCGAGCGCCGAGCCCGCGCCGCCGCCCAGCGCCGCGCCGACCAGACCGCCGCCGCGCCCGCCCATCGCGTTGCCCGCCGCGGTGCCCGCACCGCCGCCGAGCGCGCCGCCGATGATCGCGCCCGTGCGCTCACGGCGGTTCGACGTGACTGCACCACCCGCGCCGCCACCCACCGCGCCGCCGATCACGGCGCCCGTGCTGCCGCCCACCGCGCCGCCCAATGCCGCACCGGCGACGCCGCCGAGCGCGCCGCCAAGCGCATTGTTCATATCGCCGGCCATCGCCGGCAACGACGCCGCAGCCGTCAGGGCTGCAATGGCCACCATCTGAATGATTCGCTTCGACATAGTTTGATCAATAGTTTTTGAGACGGGGCGAGTATAACCAAGGTGTGAAAGGCGTTCGTAACACCGGTCATTCCTTCCAGTAAGAGGTGTAACAATTTCCGCCCGGCGAATGCCGTCTGGCCCGTCACATAAGGCGGGAGCAGGTTTCAGAGCAATCGTTGCGCTCAGCGGGACACACTTTTTCGCTGTCTCGGCGTTGTGCCGTGACGACGTGCGCTTGAATCTTTCCATCGATTGCGCTACCGCCGAAGCGCGAATGCCTCCGTTGCGCGAATCCTCGCGATTGAACGATGAACCATGCTGATAGCTAAGGCGCGCGCCGTCGCCTCGTGCCCCTTCGCAGCGTCGCCATTTCTGCACTATACTTAGCCTTATGGCTAACTATCATGCCGCAATCAGCGAAGTGTTCCAGGCGCTGGCCGATCCGACCCGTTGCGCGATCGTCAGCATGCTCGGGCGCGGTGCGCAGACCGTCTCGGCGCTGGCGCAGCCGTTCGACATGGCGCTGCCGTCGTTCATGAAACACGTCGCCGTGCTGGAGCACAGCGGCCTGATCCGCACGCACAAGGTCGGGCGCGCGCGCACCTGCGAACTGATGCCCGCGAAGCTGACGGAAGTCGAAACATGGCTGGCCGCGCAGCGCGCCGTGTGGGAAGCGCGATCCGACCGGATGGTCGAATTCGTCGAACAGCTTCATCAAGAGGAGCAAGCCGATGTCAACACAACCCGTCGAAAGCGCTGAGCCGAGCGATCTCGTCATCACGCGCGTCCTGCGCGCGCCCGTGGCTGCGTTGTGGCGCGCGTGGACCGAGCCGGACTTGCTGAAAGAATGGTGGTGCCCGAAACCCTGGACCACCGAAGTGCGCGCGTTCGATCTCCGTCCGGGCGGCGCCTTCCACACCTTCATGCAAGGTCCCGATGGCGGCACGAGCGACAATCCAGGCTGCTTTCTCGAAGTCGTCCCGCACGCGCGCCTAGTGTTCACGTCGATGCTCACGGCGGGCTGGCGCCCCAACACGCCGTGGCTCGGCTTCACCGCCGACATCGCGATGTCCGAAGAAGCCGAAGGCAGCCGCTACATCGCGCGCGTCATGCATCCCGACGTGGCGACGCGCGACCGGCACGAGCAACTCGGCTTCTTCGACGGCTGGAACACGTGCATCACGCAACTCGACGAATTCGCGCTCACGCTCGTCCGCACGTGAGCGGCGGCGCGCGGACGGCCTTCGCGCGCTGAAAGAGGTCGGCGCGATGCGGCTCGCGCCGGATGGCGGCGGACAAGAAATTGACGATGCGCAAAGGTGCCGACGCGTCTTTTGACATACATCACTGCGCTAGCGCAAGCCGCGACACTACACTGACTTTCCATACCTGCACGGCACGGCGGACGGCGGGACGAAGCTGGATCCCTCTGTCACCGAAAACCTGAGCGGCCCACATATCCCGCCAGGCCGCGACATTGGGCGGGTCGAGCCCCATAGCTAAGGCACTACGCCTGCGAGGCCGCGCACCGATGGAGCATGCCTTTGCAAATCGCAATCGAACTCACCATACGCGCGGGTGGCCTCCTGCTCATCACGGCGCTTTGTCATGGACTGGCGCACCGGCTGCAGTTTTCCGATTCGTTTGGACTGACGGGCGCAGGGCTGTTTCTCGGCCTGTGCTATCTGGCGTTGCAGCACTTCTTTCCAGACTTCACGGCATCGACTGTCGAGCCGTTCCTGACGCCGTCATTCCCGCCTGAAGCGTATCTCTGGCTTTTTCTTCCGCCCATTCTGTTCGAGGCAGCGCTCAAGGTCGACACGCGGCAACTACTGCGCGACCTGGCGCCCGTCCTCACGCTCGCGATCGGCGCCGTCGCGGCCACGGCGGCTGCCGTCGGACTTGCCGCCTGGCTGACCAGCGGAGAAAATCTGATCGTTTGTCTGTTGCTCGGCGCGATCGTCAGCACGACCGATCCTTCGACCGTGATCGCGCTGTTTCGCATCAACCGCGCGCCAGCGCGGCTGATCAAACTCGTCGAGGGCGAAAGCCTGTTGAACGATGCAGCCGCCATCGCGATCACCACCACGGTGACAGGCGTGCTCGTTCTCGCGCCGTCGACGGCACATGCCGTCGGTCATCCGCTGCTCGGCTTCCTTGCTTCGCTGCTCGGCGGATGTGCGCTCGGCGCGTGCGCCGGATCGTTGTTCGCGTGGATTTCGCAGATCCTGCGCAGTCCGCCGTTTTCCGAGTATGCGCTGTCGCTCGCATTGCCGACCCTGCTCTATCCCGCTGCCGAACTCTGGCTTCATGTCTCCGGCGTCGCCGCCGTCGTGTGCGCGGGCCTCGCGGCCAACTGGCTGATGAGAGCGTGCCGCCCCAAGGCGAGCCTGATACGTTTTCGCCACCTGTGGGAACACCAGGCCGGCCTCGCCTCCGCCGCCGTTTTTCTGCTCGCTTCCGCCCGCGCGCCCGATCTGCTAGACAAGCTGCGCCTCCATGATGTCGCAATATTGTGTCTCGCACTGGCCGCCGCCGTCGCGAGCCGGTTCGGCATCCTGACGATATGCGTGCCGCTGCTGAGCCGTATCGGCATCTGCAAGCCATTGCCCCGCGCGCATCAACTTCTGATCGCCTGGGGCGGCGTGCGTGGCCCCGTGACGCTCACGCTGGCGTTGTGCGTGGCGCGCGAATCCGCGCTGTCGCCCGAAACGCGCCACTTCGCCGCGACCATGGCGACGGGCTTCGTGGTGCTCAATCTGCTGTGCAACGGGCTGACGCTTGGGCGTCTCGGACGATGGCTCGGCGTGGTTCGGCCGGCGCGGCAGGGCAAGCAGTCGGTCCTTGATCATCCGTAGCGGAGGAAGTGCTCGATCACAGTCCATTTGTCGAAGCAGTGCGCGCGGTGGAAGCAGTACTGGGTCACTACAACCGGGGCACACTTCAGGTCTTCCGTTGCAAACGCCGATGTCGATCTATCTGCAGGCGAATCTGCCGCCTGCGTCGTGATCCAGAAAGCGTGTTTCAACGATCGTCCGTTCAGGGCTTCTTGCGCGCCTGCGCTTCGATCAGTTGCAGCAACGCCTTCACCGGCTCGCTCAAATGGTGCGGGGCGCGATGCACGAGGCCGACATCGCGATGAAACGTGTGATGCCCGAGATCGACCGCGCGCACTTGCGCGGGCCAGCGCCGATATGTCGCCGTCTGCGGCACGATCGCCACGCCGACGCCGTTTTCCACCAGCCTGACAATGGCTTCCAGTTCGTCGAGCTCGCACACTTCGCGCACGGTGAAGTGCATGCGGCGCAGGAAACGGTCCACTTGCCGCCCGCCGAACGACGCGCGGTCGTAGCGAATGAACGGCTGGTCCGCCAGCAGTTCCGCCCAGTTCGCTCCCTTCACGCCGCGCGGCACGATGAGTCGGAACGGCTCTTGCGCGAGCGTCGTCCAGCGCAGATCGCTCTGGAACGAAAACGGCGGGCGAATGATCGCGGCGATATCGATCTCACCGGCATCGACCAGATTGACGAGTTCCATCGACACGCCGGGAATCACACGCGTCGTGCATCCCGGGCATTGCGCGTGAAACCGCGCCAATGCATCGGGCAGCAACGAGCGCTGCACCGACGCAATCGCACCGACCGTCACGCGCACGGTGGCCGCCGGGCCTGCTGCCGTCGAACTGAGGTTGTTGTAAAGCCGGACCACTTCCTGCGCCTGCACGAGTATCTGCTGACCGGTCGCGTTCAAACGCGCCGTTCGCCCTTCGCGGTCGAACAATGCAACGCCCATTTCCGCTTCCAGCCGTTGCATCTGCGCGCTGACGGCCGCCTGGGTCAGACCGATCCGGTGGCCGGCAGCGGCGAAGGTGCCTTCCTGGGCAACGGCAATCAGTGTTTTCAGCTCACGGAGCATTGATAAATTCTGTTTGTGTTTGACGAAATTATATATTGATTATATTTTTCAATTCCGCCGCGTACCATGTGCGGTCTGCGAGCGCCCCACATGGAGAAAACCGTGAGCCTTTCCCCTTTTCATCTGGCCATTCCCGTCTACGACCTTCCCGCCGCGCGCGACTTTTACGGACGCGTGTTCGGTCTCGAAGAGGGCCGCTCCAGCGCGCAATGGGTCGACTTCAATTTCTTCGGCCATCAACTGGTGATTCACGAGCATCCCAGGACGGCGTCGCAAGAGAGCGTGCACAGCAATCCCGTCGATGGTCACGATGTGCCCGTGCCGCACTTCGGCGTCGTGCTCGGATGGGATCAATGGGAAGCGCTTGCGGAACGGTTGAAGTCGTTCGGCACGAAGTTCGTGATCGAGCCATATATCCGCTTTCAGGGGCAAGTCGGCGAGCAGGCGACTATGTTCCTGTTCGATCCGTGCGGCAACGCCCTGGAGTTCAAGGCGTTCAAGGATATCGGTCAGTTGTTTGCGAAGTGACGCACGCCGTGAAGCGAAATGCGACGCCTGAGGCGCGCCGCTTCACGGCAAGTTCTCGCGCAGCACCATGCTGAACGCGCGTCGTGCGTGTCAGCCCTCCAGCTTCGACATCACCGCCGTGGCGGGATCGTACTGATAGCCTTTCTGCGCGAGTTGCTGGGTCATCGTCGCGCCGATCAGCTTCTTCTGCGCTTCCCTGAACACCAGTTCGTGGTCGGGCTTGAGACGCTCCAGCTCGAACGAGAGCCTGCGCAACAACGCAACTTCACCGGTGCTGCGCGCGTCGATGAAGAGGATTTTTTCGTTCGCCTGGTCGAGCCGCTGCTTGATGTCCTTCGCGTAGGTCACCCATTGCTCGGCGTTCGCGCGAAGCTCGTTGTAGGCCTTCGCGTGAGCCTTGGCCTGCGCCGCGATCTGGCGTTGCAAGGACGCGAGTTCTTCCGCGACATCCGTTCCGCCCGACACGTCGCCGCCTTGTGCGCCTTGCGCGCCTTTCATCGACGCCGGCTCGCGCGGGCGCTCGGCCTGACGTTGCGCCAGTTCGGCTGCGCGCTGTTCCGCTGCATCCGCGCGCTCCTTCGCGTCGAACGCGTCTTGCGTCGCGCGCGCCAGTTCGGCGCTGGCCGCTGTCTGCGATTCGCTCATCGCGCTGATCTGCGCGCGGGCTTCGTCCAGTTCGCGCGTGACGCGCTGCAGCTCGTCGCGCTGCGTCGACGCGTTGTCGTTTCTCGCTGCGGCCGCCTCGCGCTCGGACAAAAGACGCTGCGCCGATTCCGCTGCCTGCCGCTCGGCTGCATCCGCCCGTTCCTTCGCCGCCGATGCGTCCTGTGCGAGCCGCGCCAGTTCCGCGTTGGCCGACGCTTGCGCGTCGGTCAGCGTGCTGATCTGTTTGCGGGCTTCGTCGAGTTGCGACGACGCTTCGCTGTTGCGCGCGGCGGCGGCTTCCCGTTCCGCTGCGAGACTTTGTTCCAGTTGCGCGGCACGATGCCCGGCTGCGTCCGCCGCTTCTTTTGCAGCGGATGCTTCTTGCGTGAGCCGCGACAGCTCGGCGTTTGCAACGGACTGCGCATCCGTCAACGCGGCCGCGTGTTTGCGCGCCTCGTCGCGTTCTGCTGCGAGCCTTTGTTCGGCCGCTTCCGCGCGGTTCGCCGCCTCGGATGCGTCTTGCGTCACCTGCGCCAGCTTGGCGGCTGCTTCCGTTTGCGACTCGGTCAACGCGTCGATCTGCTTGCGCGCTTCGTCGAGCTCGCGCGTGACGCGTTGCAGCTCATCCGCTTGAGCCGACGCTTCGGCGCTTCGAGCCGCCGCTGTCTCGCGCTCCGCAGCGAGGTCTCGTCCGAGCTGGGCTGACAGCTGCGCGGCTGCATCTGCACGGCGCCTCTCGGCCGATGCGTCTTGCGTCATCTGCGCCAGTTCAGCGGCGGCGGCCGTTTGCGACTCGGTCAGCGCGCTGATCTGACTGCGGGCCTCTTCGAGTTCGCGCGTGACGCGTTGCAATTCGTCGAACTGAGCGGATGCTTCGCTGTTACGCGCCACGGCTGCTTCGCGCGCGACGGCGAGACTTTCGTCTAGCTGGACGGCGCGCTGTTCGGCGGCTTCGGCCCGCTGTTTCGTAGCCTCGGCTTCCTGCCTGGCGCTCGCCAGTTCAGCGTTCGCCGCCGTTTGCGACTCGGTCAGCGTAGCGATCTGGGTTTGCGCTGCTTCGAGTTCCTGCGTGACGCGCTGCAATTCGTTGCTGCGCGCCGCCGATGCTTCCCGCTCGCTCGCGAGGTTCTGCTCCAGTTCGGTTGCGCGCTGCTCGGCGGTTTCGGCCCTTTGCTTCGCGGCGGCCGAGTCTTGTGACAACGCGTCGATCCGTGAGCGCGCTTCGTCCAGTTCGCGCGCGACACGCTGCCGTTCGTCGCTTTGCGCCGCCGTGGCCTCGCGCTCCGCCGCCAGGCTCTGCTCCAGTTCCGCCGCTCGCTGTCCTGCCGACTCCGCGCGTTGCCTTGCGGACGATGCCTCTTCCGTGACCCGCGCCAGTTCGGCGCTCGCGGCCGCGTGCGCCTCGTTCAGCGCGTTGATCTGCGTGCGGGCTTCTTCCAGTTCGGCCCTGGCACGCTGAAGCTCGTCGCTCTGCGCCGCCGTCGTCTCGCGCTCGACCGTCAGGCTCTGCTCGAGTTGCGACGCGCGCTGCTCCGCTGCGTCGGCACGTTCTTTCGCGGCGAAGCCTTCTTGCGAAACCCGCGCCAGTTCGGCGTTCGCAGCCGTCTGCGCGTCGCTCAGCATATCGGCGCGCGTGCGTGTTTCTTCCAGTTCGCGGGAGACGCGCTGCAACTCTTCGCGCTGCGCCGCCGTGGCCTCGCGTTCGACTGTCAGGCTCTGGTCCAGTTGCGCTGCGCGCTGCTCCGCCGCGTCGGCACGTTCGGTCGCGGCAGAGGCGTCCTGCGTCGCGCGCGCCAGTTCGGCTGCCGCCAGCGCGTGCGCGTCGGTCAGCGCGCCGATCTGCGCTCGGGATTCGTCCAGTTCGCGTGCGACGCGCTCCAGTTGGGCACGCTGCTCGGCAAGGTCGGCGGCATGTTCCAGCGCGGCGTCGCGTTCCGCCGCAAGCGCGTTGCGGGTCTCGCTCAACTCCGCCTCGACCGATGCGAGCCGCGCCGTGCTCTCGTTCGCCTGCGCCGCCGCTGCGTCGGCGCGCGCCACTGCCGCAGCCGCTTCCTGAGACACGCGCTCGGCCTCTTCCGACTTCGCCTGGCAAGCCTCGTCCAGGGTCGCGATCTGCCGGCGCGCATCGTCGCGCTCCCGCCCAAGCCGCGCGATCTCTTCGTTCTTGCCCGAAACCGTCGCGGCGAGCCATTCGTTTGCCCGGTGCTGATCCTCCAGTGCGTTCTGGATCGCCGTGAGCTTCGCTTCATCCGCCGATGCGCGCTCGGTCAGGTTCTGGACGTTCGCCTCGGCGGCTTGTGCGCGCGCGCTCACTGTTTCGAAGTCTGCGCGAACCTGCGCGGCAGACTCCTGCAACGCCTGGAGGTCGTGGCGCAGCCTGTCCAGCCGCTCGCGCCCCGTCGCGGCTTCTTCGCCCGTCTGCTGATACGCGGCAAGCGCCTCGTCACGCTCCCTGCGCACGACATCGAGCTGCTGGCTCGCCGCGCCCAGGCCTTCGCTGAGCAGCCGTCCGGCGTCGTCCTGCGAAGCGGTCCAGATGCGGCGCGCGGCTTCCATCACGGTTTCCGCCAGTTCGCCCGGCAACGCCTTTTGCGCCTGCGTTTCCGGTGCCGGCGGCTGCGGCTCGCGCGTCTCGCGCCAGCGTTGCAGCGCGGCGGCGACGGCGACGATCGAACCGCTGCGAACCTCCGCCCAGATCGTGACGGGGGAAACCAGACGGCCTTCTTCGGTCATGCGGTCTGCAATGGCTGCGACCTGCTCATCAGTCATGGTGGTGTCGGTGTCGGTGGACATATGCGCCTCGAGAATCAACTTGCCAGGCGAAAGACAAAATTTTCGATACGTTACTACGATCGGCGGCCTCCGCGACGGAAGAAACGTGCCAATGCTCATCCAGCAAGCATTTGACGGACGATGCAGACGCCCGGCCCGCCGAGCCGTGATTTTGACAGCAGGCATCGGCGGGACGGGCGATGGCCTTGCTGCGACAGTCGTCAGAACCCGTACGGCAGCGCGCAACGGGCGTTCGACGCAGCCGCGGGGCGTATGTCCGCGCGCCATCCCCGCCGGCAGGCGAAGCGCGCGCGGGAAATTTGATCGCGTGCAAGATCGCTTTCCCCTGTGCGACAATACGAATAGTTCTCATTTAGTAGTTTCATTTTTGCTTACCGGGCTCGTCCGGAAGACCGCGCATGCCGGCAGACAATCTCTCGTTGCGTCTCGAGGTCGAAGACCTCTACGTCGCCCATCATGGCTGGCTTCATACGTGGTTGCGGCGCAAGCTGGGATGCGCGCATCGGGCGGCCGACCTTGCGCACGACACCTTCATGCGCCTGCTCGCGCGCGACGAGCCGCTTGAACTGCTTGAACCGCGCGCCTTCCTCACGACGGTCGCGCAACGCGTCCTCGCGAATCACTGGCGACGTGAGCAGATCGAGCGTGCCTATCTCGATGCGCTCGCACGGGTGCCGGAGCCGCTCGCGCCGTCGCCTGAAGAACGTGCCGTGCTGCTCGAAACATTGTGCGAGATCGACGCGTTGCTCGACGGGCTGCCCGTAGCCGTCAAACGCGCATTCCTGATGGCGCAACTGGACGGCGCGACGCAGACGGAAATTGCCGCCACGCTGCGGATTTCCCTCGCGACGGTGAAGCGCTATCTGCTGAAAGCGGCCGCGCAATGCTTCTTCGCGATGACACTGGAGTGAATGCGTGAGTATCGGCACGCCTCCTGGCATCGCTCCCGATGTCGCGCGCCGCGCGGTCGAATGGTGGCTCGATCTGCAGTCCGGCGACATCACCGACTCGCAACGACGCGCGTTCGAATGCTGGCGTGCCGAACACGCCGATCACGATCGCGCCTGGCGGCACATCCAGTCGGTGAGCCAACGTCTTCAGACACTCAATGAAAGCCCGGCTGCAAGTGCCGCGCGCGCCGCGTTGACGCGTCCGCGTTCGCCCGCACGGCGCGCCGGCGTCAAGACGCTCGTGCTGCTCTTCTTTGCGGGCGGGACAGCCTGGCTTGCCCGCGATCAGATTGCGTGGCGCGGCTGGAGCGCGGATCTGCGCACGGGCACGGGCGAGCAGCGCAATGTGACGCTCGCTGACGGCACGCGGCTCATGCTCGATACCGCGAGCGCCGTCGACGTCCGCTTCTCGGACACGGAGCGCCGCATCGTTCTGCTGCGCGGCGAAATCATGGTCGTCACGGGACATGACGACGGTCCCGCGCCTCGTCCGTTTGTCGCGCAGACGGCACAAGGTGTCTCGATACCGCTCGGCACGCGCTTCTCGCTCAGACAGGAGCCGTCGATGACGCGGCTCGATGTCTTCGAAGGCGCGGTCAAAGTCGAACCGGGGCGCGCGCCGGGCGCGTCGAAGGTCGTGCATGCAGGCGAGCGCATGCGCTTCAGCGCCACGCAAATCATGCCGATCGAAGCGGCGAGCGCCGATACGGCCGCATGGACACAAGGCATGCTGGTGGCGAGCAACATGCGTCTGGGCGACTTCCTGTCGGAACTCGGGCGCTACCGGGACGGCTACCTGCGCTGCGATCCTTCGATCGCGGATTTCCGTCTGTCGGGCACCTTTCCGCTATCGGACACGGACCGCGTGCTCAAGACGCTTGCGACCACGCTGCCTGTCGAGGTGGAGTACGTCACGCGCTATTGGGTGACGGTGAAGCCAGCGCGCTAAACAATTTTCGTCGCTATTGAGCTGTTTTCGATTCTCGCGGGACAAGGCAGATGAGAACACCAGATCATCTACCTCGTCGAGCTTCGTAAAACATGGGACTTTCTGCAAGAGCCTGCGCCAATACCGCCGAATTTAAGTCACGTGGTCGCGGGTATCACGGGCGGCACATCATCGGTATCGCGACGGCAACGATCTTCGCGGGCATTGCGTCTCACGCCGTAGCCGCCGTTGCCGCCGCCACTTCCGCTACTTCCGCCGCCGATGCAACGCAGACGGCCCAGGCCGCGCCGCGCAAGTCTTTCGACATCGCCGCCGGGCCGCTCGAAAACGCGCTCAGCCAGTATGGCCAGCAAGCGCGAATCATGCTGTCGTATCCGAGCACGCTCACCGCGAACCGCCATAGTGCGGGCCTGCATGGCGACTACGATACCCAGCAGGGGCTTGCGCGTCTGCTGCGCGGCACAGGGCTGTCGTCCGTCCAGCAGACCAACGGCAGCTACACGCTGGTCGAAGATGCAAGCAATGTCGAGCTCGACGACAGCGCCGTGTTGCCCACCGTCAAGGTCGCGGCGACAGGCATTCGCGCCGGCAGTTACCGGCCGCCTCCCGAGGCGAATGTCACGCGCTCCGACATTCCTGTCATCGATACGCCGCAGGCCATCAATATCGTGCCCCAACAAGTGCTGCGCGATCAGCGCCCGCGCAATCTCGACGACGCACTCGCCAACGTCAGCGGCATCGTCCAGGGCAACACGCTGGCGGGCACGCAGGACACGCTGCTCAAACGCGGCTTCGGCGGCAACCGCGACGGCTCGATCATGCACAACGGCATGCCGCTCGTGCAGGGCCGAGGTCTCAACGCCGCAGCCGACAGCGTCGAAGTGCTCAAGGGACCGTCATCGCTGCTCTACGGCATCATGGACCCGGGCGGCGTCGTCAACGTGGTGAGCAAGCAGCCGTTGCTCACGCCTTATCACGCCGTCTCGGCGCTCGGTTCGACCTACGGCCACGGCCGCAACGGCGCGGACGGCACGCTCGATCTGACCGGGCCAATCGGTGATTCGGGCCTTGCATACCGGCTCGTCGTCGATCAGATCGACGAACAATACTGGCGCAACTTTGGCGAACATCGCGAGACGCTCGTCGCGCCTTCGCTGGCCTGGTACGGACGCGATACACAGGTGGTACTGTCGTACGAGTATCGCAAGTTCCTCTATCCGTTCGATCGCGGAACCGCTCTCGATCCAAAGACCAACGAGCCGCTGGCCATCCCCGCGCGCGAGCGGCTCGACGAGCCGTTCAATGAAATGGACGGCGAGTCGCATCTCGCGCAACTGACCGTCGATCATCAGATCGATGCAAACTGGAAGGCGCATTTCGGCTACAGCTACAACCGCGAAACGTACGACGCCGGCCAGTTGCGCGTGCAAGGTGTCAACAGCACGACGGGCGTGCTCTCGCGCAGCAACGACGCGACGCACGGTGCGCTCAGCACCGACAGCTACGCGATCGCCTATATCGATGGACATTTCACGGTGGCGGGTTTGCGCAACGACCTGCAGGTGGGTGTCGACGACGAATACCGTCGCATCTATCGCAAGGACCTGTTGCGGCAGGCGACGAAGTACACGTTCAACTATCTGCACCCCGTCTATGGCCTCGAAAGCCCGTCGACCACCGTATCCGCCAGCGACAGCGACCAGACCGATACGTTGCACGACGCGTCCGTGTTCTTTCAGGACAGTCTGCATCTGACCGACAAATGGATACTCGTCGGCGGCGCACGCTTTCTGTCGTACAACCAGGTCGCGGGACGCGGCCGACCGTTCCATGTGAACACCGATCTGAACGGCACCAAATGGCTGCCGCGCGCGGGGCTCGTCTACAAGTGGACCGATTACGTCTCGCTGTACGGCAGCTACACGCAGTCGCTCAAGCCGACGTCGACGATCGCACCGCTCAGTACGGGCGTGGTGATCGACTCATCGGTGCTGCCTGAAGAAGCGACCTCGTGGGAAGTCGGGGCGAAAGTGGCGATGCCCGCCGGCCTGACGGGCACGCTCGCGTTATTCAACATCGACAAGTCGAACGTGCTGGTGTCGCAGTACAACGACACGACCAAACAAACCGACTGGCGAACCTCAGGCAAGGCACGCTCGCGCGGCGTCGAGCTCGATGTCGCCGGGCAGATCGGCCAACGCTGGAGCGTCATTGCGAGCTACGCGTACATCGACGCGAAGACCACGCAAGACCCGCTATATGCGGGCAACCGGCTATGGAATGTCGCGCAGCATACGGCGTCGCTCGCTGCCGTCTACGATTTCGGCGCGATCTTCGGCGGCGATCAGTTGCGCGTCGGCGCGGGCGCGCACTATGTCGGCGAGCGGCCCGGCGATTCCGCCAACAGCTTCACTCTGCCCGCCTATACCGTCGCCGATGCGTTCGCGAACTACAACACGAAATGGAACGGACACAATGTGTCGTTCCAGTTGAATGTGAAGAACCTCTTCAACAAGACGTATTACCCGTCCAGCGCGAATCGCTATTTCGTGGCGGTCGGCGATGCGCGGCAGGTGTCGCTTCTGTCGACGCTCGAATTCTGAACCCGGCCACGAGGAACTCGCAATGAAACGCAATCGAACGGCCACGATCGATCACACGCGACGTCACGCGCTTTCTTCGCTGCTCGGTTTCGCGGCTGCCGCACTGTTACCGTCGGTCGCTCGCGCCAATGACCAGGGCACGCAGAAAAGTATCGTGATGGTCGTGCAACTGCACGGCCCCAACCTCGCAACTGATCAGCGCATCGCCGCGCGTCTCGACGCACGCGGCTATGCCGTTCAACTCGTCGATCAGGATTTCCGCCCCGAACTCGCGCGCGACGCGAGTCTGATCGTCATCTCGTCGACGGTGTCGTCGAAGGATGTATCGCCGGGATGGCGCACGCTACCCGTGCCGCTCGTCACCTGGGAAAACGATCTGCTCGACGATCTCGCGATGAGCGGCAAGCGCCATGATGTCGATTTCGGCGAGACAGAAAAAGAGCGTTACTTGTGGCTGGTGAATGCGCCACATCCGATTGCTGCGGGTTTGCCGGCAGGCGTCGTCAATGTGTATGGAAAGCAGGCGGCGATGAGTTGGGGCAGGCCGGGCCTCGGCGCATCCATTATCGCGAGCGTTTA
This sequence comes from Paraburkholderia sp. XV, assembly GCF_020177535.1. NCBI lineage: Bacteria > Pseudomonadati > Pseudomonadota > Betaproteobacteria > Burkholderiales > Burkholderiaceae > Paraburkholderia > Paraburkholderia sp. XV. Next base: position 36,548 of record NZ_JAGUUD010000022.1, read on the forward strand.
TGGTCAGCCCGAGAAGGCTGCAATTTTTGCCTACGAAACGGGGGCGACAATGGACTACGAAACGCTCGCGCCCGCCCGGCGCGTGATGTTCTTCATGAGCAACGACAGCTTCGCGAACCTCTCGCAGTCGGGCCAGCAATTGTTCGATGCCGCAATAGACTGGGCCATCAAACGTTAGACATGCACCGCCCGGCTGCTCGCTGTTCTATCAGTGGTGTTCGAACAGCTTGCTATCGCTCATGCCTTTCGCCGGCGATCCCGACTGCGAAAAATTCAACGGTATCGTTCCGTAGTCGCTTGCTGATTGGGGCGCAGCGGTGGACGCGTTCGCGTCGTAGTCGGGATAGTGCACCTTCGATTGATGCAGCGTGCCGTCTTCCCCGGCTTGCACAATTTGCGCCTTCACTTCGGCGCGGGTTGTAGCTGCATTCGAATCGATCTTCGCATACGAGATTGCGGGCATTAACAGCACGCCGGTCAGCATCGCGATGGTGATTGAGGTTTTCATCGAACTCTCCTTCCTTGATGAGCGGGTTCAAAAGATGCCCGTTCAGATTAGGCCCAAAAGACTTAACGGTTCCTTATTCGCTCGCGGCGATTTCAACCGTTGGGCATCAGGTTTGCGACGATTAGATTATTGGCGAGCGCGAATGACCATAGTCTGGCCGCTCGATTACCAATTTGTTATCTGCAAGGAAGGCCACCGGGTTGAAGCTGACTAAGGTGTCGGTCAGTGACGGACGTTCGGCTGTATACGAAGCGTCAACCGGTGGATTGACGTTCGGACAAGATAGATTGGTGGCGTGCTGTCAGATGCGTCGGACGCATCAGAAGCAATAGTGTCAGAAGCGGCAGGCACACGAAACTGTGTGCCCGGCGCTTTCGTATCGCTGACTATCGCGGCGGCCTGCCTAGAACTGCATCGTCGCGCTAGCCACTGCCGTGCGCGTCGCGGACGGGCTAACGTAGTAGCCCCACGCAGTCGTCCAGTAACGGCGATTCAAGAGGTTGTTGATACCCGCGCGGAACGTCACTTCCTTCCCCGCAATACGCGTTTCATACTTGCCGCTCAGATCGAACACGGTATATGCCGGCACGAATTGCGTGTTGGCGGCGTCCACGGCCATATCGCTGACATAGCGGCCGCCGAATGCCAGCGTAAGGCGACGCATGTACGACGGGTTGTATTCGACACGGCCCGTCACCGTCCATCGCGGCGCGCCATAGATGCGCTTGCCTTCGATGGTCGGATCGTCGATATCGACGGCCTTGGTATCGAGCCACATCACGCCGCCCATCACGCGCCAGTCGCTGGCGAGCTGAAGCCAGCCGCTCGCGTCGACGCCCGTATAACGCTTGGTGCCGTCCTGAACGAAAATGTTGGCGGAGTTCGTGTAGTTGTAGCCCTGATCGACGCGGAACAGCGCCAGATTCGCGCCCCACTTGCTGCGATCCGTCTTGAAGCCCACTTCGTACTGCTTGCTGCGCAGCGGACCAAATGTCGCCGGGTAGTTGAGGTTGGTGTTCGCAGCCGAACCGCCTTGCTCGAGCGACTGGACATAGCTGACATAGAGCGTCGAATACGGGTCCGTCTTGTACATCAACGCCACAGTCGGCGTCACGGGCGACGCGCTGTAGTTCGCCGTGGTCGCGCCCGTCGGGTCGTAGGTGAACTGATGGAACTGCGTATAGCGCAAGCCGAGCAGCGCCGAAATGCGCGGCGTGAACTGCACGGTGTCGCTCGCATAGAGCGCGGCCTGTGTCGTGCGGGACCGCCTGTAGAGGTTCTCGCCGATATGCACGTCCGCATTGGTCAGGAACGTGCTGCTATAGATGTTACCGACGCCGAGACTATACCCGTCGTTCCAGCCTTCGCTGTTGTCGTACTCGGTGACTTGCGATTGGTATCCTGCACCGAACACGACATCGTGCTTGACGCTGCCCGTGTTGAACTTGCCTTCCACCATTGCATCGACGTTCTGATAGAAGTATCGCGTCATCGCCGCATACAGCGTGTTGGAGTAGTTGCCGGCCGTGTCGTACACGTACAGCAGACTGTCCGAGTTCGTGCGGTTTTCCTTCGCGAAGCGGTACTTCACGCTCGCGTGCCAGTTCTCCGAGAGACGGTAGTCGAGACCCGTTCCGAACGAAGCCATCTCGACCTGGTAGTAGTTCTGCGGCTGCGACAGGTCGTGCGTCACCTTGCTCGCGTCAGGAATGCCGCCCGCGTCCGAGCCGAACATCAGGCCGAAGATCGTGCCTTCCTGCTTACGCTTCGTGTAGAACGCGTCGACCGACCAGGTCAGGTCCGGCGTGATGCGGAAGTCCAGAGCCGCCGACGCCACCTGGCGTCGCAGATGACCGTTCGCCTCGGCCGTATTGCCTTCTTCGTTGACGAGGTTGAAGCGGTAACCGAAGCGGTCATCCGTGCCGAAGCGGCCGCCGACGTCGAGCTTCTCGCTGAACACACCCGCCGACTGATACCCCACCGAAAAGCTGCGATACGGCGTGGCGGTCGGACGTTTCAGGACGTAATTGACGATACCGCCCGGCGAGCCAAATCCGTACATGAAGCCGGACAGCCCTTTCAGCAGTTCCACCTGCTCGAACGGCTCAAGCGCGAGATCGGCATCCCACGACGGAAAGCTCTGACCATCGACCTTGATGCTGTTGAGCGTGTCGATCGGCAGGCCGCGCACGTTGAACATCGAGTTTTCGCCGACGGCGTTGGTGCTCGTGATCGATACTGCGGGGTCGTACTGGAACAGGTCGTTGGCCGTGTTGGCGAACCGATCCTGCGCCTCTTCGCTCGTCACGACGTGCGTCGAAAAAGGCGTGTCGACCTGCTTGAGCGTGCCGAGCGCGCCAGCACTGATCTTGTCGGGCTGCGCCCCATCGCTATCCGCCGACGCCTTGACACTGACGGTTGGCAGCGTCGCGTCTGCGGCAACGGCGTCCTCCGCGTGAACGCGCGACGATGCAGCGGATAGCGCAATCCCGACGCTGATGAGCAGCGCTGCGCCGAGTACCGGCTGGTAACGGGAAATACGGTGAGAAGACAGCGCGTGGTGGTCAGACTTCAGAATCTTCATTCGTTGTTATGGCAGGCGGGTTACGAAACACCTGATGTAAACGGTGGCGAAATTTCGGGTGAATGGTAATGACAACGATTCGCAATTGCAATTGAATTTGCCCGGCCAGGACACATAGTCGTCGCCGCACCACAGTGTTTTTCGCGCGCAGCGTTGGCGCTTACGCCCACTGGTGGCGGCTCTCGAGCAGGTAAGCCACGTTTCTTACCCAATCTATCAAATGCGAGTCATTCGCATTTACGAAAAATATGTGGCATAGTGGAGCGACGTGCGTGTTTGTCACCTCCAGCACACCCTGCGACACCTGACATCCGATGGCGGGCACCGTGTTTTCGTCACCGTTGGCCGTGCGGCATTGTTCGGAGTACAAACTGTTATGGCTTGTCGTGTCCGTGCGCCCGTGACAGTCGGGCGATGTATGTCCAGACCCGTTGATGGGACACAGGGAGCGAAATGATGAACGTCTGGTTCAACGGCAGGAATACGCAGGCCGACCGGCGATGCGGCAGCGCCGGACGATATATCCGCCGCGCCGCCGGATTCACTATCGTGGGCGCCGGTGCGGTTATCGGCATGGTTCGACTTGTGGCGTGGTTGTCGAACGCTGGGTGACGCCCGGACCGGGAAACGCAAAAAACTCGCGCACGCCCTTCCACACTCGCCAAGGCAACTGACACCTTTATTCCCGGATCACATCCGAGGTCTCGCTCCGCCTTTTCGCCGAAATTTACTTGACACCTAAACTATCAAAACCTAAAGTAAAGCCGAGCACACACGTTGGGGAACCAGCATGCGCATTGTCTGTATCGGCGGCGGCCCGGCTGGGCTGTATTTCGGGTTGTTGATGAAGCACCGGCATCCGGCGCACGAGGTGGTCGTCGTCGAACGCAACCGGCCGTACGACACCTTCGGCTGGGGCGTCGTGTTCTCCGACCAGACGCTAGGCAATCTGCGCGCCGCCGACGCCAGGAGCGCCGACATGATCCTCGACGCGTTCAACCACTGGGACGACATCGAAATCAACTTTCGCGGCGCGAAAGTACGCTCGTCGGGACACGGCTTTTGCGGCATCGGCCGCAAGCGGCTGCTGAACATCCTGCAAGCGCGTTGCGAAGAACTCGGCGTGAAGCTGGTCTTCGAAACCCAGGTCACGAACGACGACGATTACGACGCCGATCTCATCATCGCCAGCGACGGCCTGAACAGCGCCATCCGCCAGAAATACGCCGCGACCTATCAACCCGACATCGACATGCGCGACTGCCGCTTCGTGTGGCTCGGCACGAACAAGCTCTTCGACGCCTTCACGTTCGCATTCGAAAAGACCGAATGGGGCTGGTTCCAGGCGCACGCGTACCGCTTCGACGACCAGACATCGACGTTCATCGTCGAAACACCCGAGCGCGTCTGGCGCGCGGCCGGACTCGACGAAATGAGCAAGGAAGACGGCATCGCATTCTGCGAGCGACTCTTTGCGAAGTACCTCGACGGCCATCCGCTGATGTCGAACGCGAGCCATCTGCGCGGCTCGTCGCAATGGATTCGCTTTCCGCGTGTGGTCAATCGCGAATGGGCGCACTGGAAAACGGGCGCCGACGGCAAACGCGTACCCGTCGTACTGATGGGCGACGCCGCGCACACCGCGCATTTCTCGATCGGCTCGGGCACCAAGCTCGCGCTCGAAGACGCGATCGAACTCGCGAACAGCATCGACGCACATCCGCACGATCTCGCCGCCGCACTCGCGCACTACACGGAAGTGCGCAGCGTGGACGTGCTGCGCATCCAGAACGCCGCGCGCAATTCGACGGAATGGTTCGAGCATGTCGACCGTTACACCGCTTTCGAGCCGGAGCAGTTCGCGTATTCGCTGCTGACGCGCTCGCAGCGCATTTCGCACGAGAACCTGCGCGAGCGCGATCCCGGCTACCTTTCGTCATTCGAAAACTGGCTCGCGGCTCGCGCGGGCATCGAACGCGCGCCCGAACAGCGCTCCGTCCCGCCCATGTTCACGCCGTTCAAACTACGCGGCGTGACGTTGAAGAACCGCATCGTCGTCTCGCCGATGGCGCAGTATTCGGCTGTCGACGGCGTCGCGGGCGACTATCACCTGATGCATCTCGGCGCACGCGCGATGGGCGGCGCGGCACTCGTGATGACCGAGATGACGTGCGTGTCGCCCGAAGCGCGCATCACGCCGGGATGCCCCGGCATGTACACGCCCGCGCATCTCGCCGCGTGGCGCCGCATTGTGCAGTTCGTGCACGCGCAATCCGATGCGAAGATCGGCATGCAGCTCGGCCACGCAGGCGCGAAGGCTTCGACGCGCGTCAGCTGGGAAGGCATCGATCAGCCCTTGCCCGACGACAACTGGCCTTTGGTGTCGGCATCGCCGCAGCAATACTTGCGCGGCGTGAGCCAATGGTCGCGCGAAGCGACCCATGCGGAACTGCGCGAGATCGAAACGCAATTCGTGCGCGCTACGGAAATGGCTGCGGAAGCCGGCTTCGACTGGCTCGAATTGCACTGCGCGCACGGCTATTTCCTGTCGAGTTTCCTCTCGCCGCTCACCAATCATCGCACTGACGAATACGGCGGCTCGCTCGCGAATCGCCTGCGCTACCCGCTTGAAGTGTTCGCTGCGATGCGTAAGGTCTGGCCGCAGGACAAGCCCATCTCAGTGCGAATTTCCGCGCACGACTGGGTCGACGGCGGCACGACGCCCGACGACGCCGTCGAGATCGCACGCGCGTTCAAGGCGGCGGGCGCGGACATGATCGACGTCTCGTCGGGTCAGGTCAGCAAGGAAGAAAAGCCGGTGTTCGGACGCATGTTCCAGACACCGTTCGCCGATCGCATCCGCAACGAGGCGGGCATCGCGACGATCGCGGTCGGGGCGATCTCCGAGGCGGATCACGTGAACAGCATCATCGCAGCAGGCCGCGCGGACTTGTGCGCGGTCGCGCGGCCGCATCTGGCGAATCCGTCGTGGACGCTGAACGAGGCGGCGAAGATCGGCTACTTCGACGTCAACTGGCCGAAGCAATACACGGCAGCCAAGTCGCAGCTCGAACGCAACTACGAACGCGAGCGGGCGCAAGCCGCCGAGAGTGCGCGGCTTTCACCGCTCGAACGCGCGCAACGCGCGGAGGGAACGGTTTGATGAACAACACCCTTGCAGGAAAGCACGCCGTCGTGACGGGCGGCGGCAGCGGCATCGGCGCAGCAACGGCGCAAGCGCTCGTTCGCGCAGGCGCTCGCGTCACGCTGATGGGACGCGACGCGCAACGTCTTGCCGCGCAGCGCGAAACCTTGGGCGCATATGGCGAGATCGCGGCCTGCGTCAGCGTCGACGTGTGCGACGAAAGCGCTGTAAACAAGGCATTTTCTGAAGCATCGTCGATTGCAGGTCCGGTCGATGTGCTCGTCAACAACGCCGGCCAGGCGCAAGCGTCACCCTTCGCGCACACCGATATGGCGCTGTGGCAACGCATGCTCGACGTCAACCTGACGGGCGTGTTTCTCTGCACGCGCGCCGTATTGCCGTCGATGCTCGAACGCGGCTACGGGCGCATCGTCAACGTCGCGAGCACGGCGGGACAGATCGGTTACGCGTACGTCGCCGCTTACTGCGCGGCCAAGCATGGAGTGATCGGCCTCACACGCTCGCTCGCGCTCGAAGTCGCGACGAAGGGCGTCACCGTCAACGCCGTATGTCCCGGCTACACGGAAACAGAATTGCTGCGCGCGTCGCTCGACCAGATCACCGCGAAGACTTCCCGCAGCGAGCAGGAAGCGCGCGACATTCTCGTGCGCAACAACCCGCAGCGCCGCTTCGTCGCGCCCGCCGAAGTCGCGAATGCCGTGCTGTGGCTGTGCATGCCCGGCTCCGAATCCATCACAGGTCAATCTGTTTCCGTTTCAGGCGGAGAAGTCACATGAGCAATATTGCAAAGAAGAAAACGTCCGACGCCGCCGAGAACAAACCGGCGCGCAAAGGCATTGCGAAACCCGCGGAGAACGTCGTGGACATGGAAATGAGCACGGGCGCGGACAGCCACATGGGTTTGCGTCTGTGGCTGCGCATGCTGACGACGACCAACCTGGTGCAAGCGGAATTGCGCAAACGTCTGCGCAACGAGTTCGACACGACGCTGCCGCGCTTCGATCTGATGGCGCAGCTGGAGCGTCATCCCGAAGGTCTGAAGATGACGGAACTGTCGCGCCGCCTGATGGTGACGGGCGGCAATATCACCGGCATCACGGATCAACTGGAAAAAGAAGGGCTCGTCGCGCGCGACACCGATCCGAACGACCGCCGTTCGATCAGCGTGCGTCTCACGCCTGAAGGCCGCGCGCTGTTCGACAAAATGGCCGTCGCACATGAGCAGTGGGTGGTCGAGATGTTCGGCGGCCTCGATCTCGATGAGAAATCGCACACGCATCAGAAGCTCGGCAAGCTCAAGCAGCATCTGCTGAACACGATCAAAAGCTGACGCGCGACATCCGCAAAAGAGGAGACAACGATGACCCGATCCGCTGCCGAAGCCCTGCTAGCCGGCAATCGCACGACGCTCGCCGCGTATGGGGCGAAGCACTTCGGCTGGTCCGTCAACGCGGGCGTCGCGACGATCACGCTGAATCGCCCCGAGCGCAAGAACCCGCTGACGTTCGAATCGTACGCGGAGTTGCGCGATCTGTTCCGGCAACTTGCTTATGCAACCGACGTGAAGGTCGTCGTCATGCACGGCGCAGGCGACAACTTCTGCTCGGGCGGCGACGTGCACGACATCATCGCGCCGCTGATCGATCTGCCGATGCCCGAACTGCTGCTCTTCACGCGCATGACAGGCGACCTCGTGAAAGCGATGCGGCATTGCCCGCAACCCATCATAGCGGCCGTCGACGGCGTCTGCGCAGGCGCCGGCGCGATTCTCGCGATGGCCTCCGACATGCGCCTCGCCACCGCGCGCAGCAAGCTCGCGTTTCTGTTCACGCGTGTGGGCCTTGCCGGTTGTGACATGGGCGCGTGTTCGATCCTGCCGCGCATTATCGGCCAGGGGCGCGCGGCCGAACTGCTGTACACGGGGCGCTCGGCAAGCGGCGAGGAAGCTTACGCGTGGGGCTTCTACAACCGCCTGTGCGCACCGGAAGCGCTGCTCGACGAAGCATCGAAGCTCGCCGCCGATCTCGCCGCCGGCCCGACGTTCGCGCACGGCGTCACCAAGAAGATGCTGCACCAGGAATGGAGCATGAGCATCGACGAAGCGATCGAATCGGAAGCGCAGGCGCAGGCCATCTGCATGACGACGCGCGATTTCGAGCGCGCGTATCGCGCGTTTGCGGCGAAATCGCGTCCCGTGTTCGAAGGAGACTGACTGTGAAGCCCAACGATCCTCACAGCGCGTTGGCCTGGCCGTTCTTCGAGGCGCGTCATCGCAAACTGGCCGAAGCAATGGAAACATGGGCCGTGCAGCATCTCGCGCATGTGCCGCATGACGACGCCGACACGACCTGCCGCCAGCTCGTGCGCGCATTGGGCGAAGCGGGCTGGTTGAAGTATGGCGTCGGCGGTACGCAATACGGCGGGCATGGCGACACGATCGACACACGCGCCGTGTGTCTGCTGCGCGAGACACTTGCGAAACACGACGGCCTCGCGGACTTCGCGCTCGCCATGCAAGGGCTCGGTTCGGGCGCGATCACGCTGGCGGGCACGCATGAACAGAAATCGCGCTATTTGCCGCGCGTCGCAAAAGGCGAAGCCATCGCCGCGTTCGCGCTGTCAGAACCACACGCGGGTTCCGATGTTGCGGCAATGGCCTTGCAGGCGCGTGCACAAGGCGACAGCTATGTGCTCGACGGCGACAAGACATGGATCTCGAACGGAGGTATCGCCGACTTCTACGTCGTGTTTGCAAGAACAGGCGAAGCACCGGGGGCCCGCGGCATCAGTGCATTCATCGTCGATGCCGACACGCCCGGTTTGGAGATCGCCGAACGCATCGACGTGATCGCACCGCATCCGCTCGCGCGTCTGCATTTCGCCAATGCACGCGTGCCGCGCAGCCAGATGCTCGGCGCGCCTGGCGAAGGCTTCAAGATCGCGATGCGCACGCTCGATATCTTCCGCACGTCGGTTGCGGCGGCGTCATTGGGCTTTGCGCGGCGCGCCTTGCAGGAAGGCCTGGAACGCGCCGCGTCGCGCAAGATGTTCGGCCAGACGCTCGGCGATTTTCAGTTGACGCAGGCCAGGCTAGCGCAGATGGCGTTGACGATCGACAGTAGCGCGTTGCTCGTCTATCGCGCCGCGTGGCTACGCGACCAGGGCGAAAGCATCACGCGCGAAGCCGCGATGGCGAAGTGGCACGCGAGCGAAGGCGCGCAGCAGGTCATCGACGCCGCCGTGCAACTGTGGGGCGGCATGGGCGTGCAAAGCGGCACGACAGTCGAACGGCTGTACCGCGAGATTCGCTCGCTGCGCATCTACGAAGGCGCGACGGAAGTGCAGCAACTGATCGTCGGACGCGATCTGCTCAAGGCGCACGCGGCTGCGCAGCAGGAACGCGAATCATGAGCGCAACGTTCGACATGCCGATGCGCATCCGCTTCGCACATTGCGATCCGGCCGGCATCGTCTACTTTCCGCAGTATCTGGTGATGACGAACATGCTCGTCGAAGAGTGGTTCAACGAGCGTCTTGCCATCGACTACGCGCACATGATCCAGACGCGCCGCGTCGGGCTGCCTATCGTGAAGCTCGATTGCGAGTTTTCGAGGCCAAGCCGCATGGGCGAAACGATCACGCTTGCGCTGGACGTCACGCGCATCGGACGCCGTTCGATCGGCGTCGCGATCGTCGCGCGTTGCGCGGATGAAGTGCGCTTTCGCTCGGCGCAAGTGCTGGTGACGACATCGCTGGAAAGCGGCCAGTCGATCGACATTCCCGACGACATCGCCGCCGCGCTCGCGGCATTCGCGCCGCACGCCGTTCAATCCGAGGAGCAACGCTCATGAAAAAACGATCGCTTCTGCCTGCAGGCTGGGTCAAGCCGAAGGGCTATGCCAATGGTGTGGCGGCGAGCGGCACGCAGGTGTACATCGCCGGACAGATCGGCTGGAACGAAGAAGCGCGCATGACGAGCGAGCGCTTCGCCGAACAGGCAATCCAGGCGCTGCGCAACGTGCTCGCCGTGCTGCGCGAAGCAGGCGGACAACCCGGGCACCTCGTGCGCATGACGTGGTACGTCACCGACAAGCGCGAGTACCTCGCGTCGCTCAAGGAGATCGGCCAGGCGTTTCGCGAGTTGATCGGCGACTACGACATCGCGATGAGCGCCGTTCAGGTCGTCGCGTTGATCGAGGACGACGCCAAAGTGGAAATCGAAGCAACAGCCGTGATTACCGACTAGGCCGCGTTCGAGTCGCACAGTCCAAACCATTTCGCACATCACGCACGTATGGCAGGGGAGTTTCATGATGGAACCGTCAGCTCACGTCGATACTTTCGCGCGCGATCACTTGCCGCCGCAGGATCAATGGCCTGTGTTCCTGCTCGACAATCCGGACGTCGCTTATCCGGCGCGTTTCAACTGCGCGACTGAACTGCTCGATCGCGCCGTCGAAAACGGGCATCGCGACCGACCTGCGATCTGGTCCGACATCGACGGCAAGCCGCATGCGACCACTTACGGCGAACTGCTCGCAATGGTCAACCGCAGCGCACACGTGCTGATCGACGAGATGGGCTTGCGGCCGGGCAACCGCGTGCTGCTGCGCGGGCCGAACACGTTGCAGATGGCCGTCGCGTTTCTCGCGGCGTTGAAGGCGGGTCTCATCGTCGTGCCGACCATGCCGTTGCTGCGCGCAAAAGAACTCAAGCAGATCATCGACAAGGCGCAAATCAGCGCGGCGCTGTGCGACACACGTCTGACGGAAGAACTCGCGCGCTGCACGACGCAAGGCGACGAGTACTTTTGTGAAGGCCTGAAAGACACGCTGATCTTTCACGACGACGACGCAGCGGGTTCGCTCGAAACACTGGCGGCATCGAAGCCAGCCGAATTCAAGGCCTGCGACACAGCCGCCGACGACGTCTGTCTGATCGCCTTCACGAGCGGCACGACGGGCGCACCGAAGGGCTGCATGCACTTCCATCGCGACGTGCTGGCGATGTGCGATCTGTTCCCGCGCTACATCCTGAAGCCTACCGCCGACGACATCTTCTGCGGCACGCCGCCGCTTGCGTTCACGTTCGGCCTGGGCGGGCTGCTGTGTTTCCCGTTGCGCGCTGGCGCATCGACGGTGCTGATCGAAAAGCAGACGCCCGAAACGCTGCTGCAAAACGTCGAGCGCTTTCATGCAACCGTGATGTTCACCGCACCGACTTTCTATCGGCAGATGGCGCCGTTGATTCCGCGCTTCGACATGGCGTCGCTGAAAAAGACCGTGTCCGCAGGCGAAGCGCTGCCCGACTCGACGCGCGAACTGTGGCGCGAAGCGAGCGGAATCGAGATGATCGACGGTATCGGCGGCACTGAGCTGATTCATATCTTCATTTCGTCGGCGGGACACGATGTGCGCCCGCACGCAATCGGCAAGGCCGTGCCTGGCTACATCGTGCAAGCCGTCGACGACGACATGCGGCCCGTGCCCACCGGCACGCTCGGCAAGCTCGCCGTGCGCGGGCCGACCGGTTGCCGCTATCTCGCCGACGACCGTCAGTTGAAGTTCGTGCGTGACGGCTGGAACATGCCCGGCGACTCCGTCTATCTCGACGCCGACGGCTACGTGTTCTATCAGGCGCGCGCCGACGACATGATCGTCTCGGCGGGTTACAACATCTCCGGCCCGGAAGTGGAAAGCGTGCTGATGCAGCACCGGGCCGTCGCCGAATGCGGCGTGATCGGCGTACCGGACGAGACGCGCGGACAGATCGTGAAGGCGTTCGTCGTGCTCAATGCGGGCTATCGCGGCGATGAGAAACTGGTCGCGGAGTTGCAGGAATTCGTGAAGAATACCGTTGCGCCGTACAAGTATCCGCGCGTCGTCGCCTTCACCGACGCGCTGCCCCGCACGGAAACCGGCAAGCTCAAGCGGTTCGCTTTGCGTGCGATGTAGCGCTTCACGCTTCATTCGATAACGGCGACCTGTGACGCGCGCAGTCCCCGTCGTCCCACAATCGAGGAGCATTTGATGGCCGGTTCCTTTATCGAAGTCGCCGCTCGCGATGGCGGCCGTTTCAACGCGTACATGGCGCGCCCCGCGCAGGGGTCCGGTCCGGGCCTCGTATTGCTGCAAGAGATCTTCGGCATCAACGACTATCTGAAGCAAACGGCCGACCGCTATGCCGAAGAAGGCTACGTCGTGCTCGTGCCCGATCTGTTCTGGCGCATGCAGCCGAATGTCGTGCTCGGCTACGACGGCGACGACATGAAGCGCGCGCTCGACTTCCACGCGAAGTTCGATGTCGATCTCGCCGTGCAGGACATCGCTGCAACGCTCGATGCATTGCGCGCGCTGCCCGAGCAACAGGGCAAGATCGGCACGATCGGCTATTGCCTGGGCGGCAAGCTCGCGCTGCTCGCGGCGGCGCGCACGGACGTCGATTGCGCCGTGAGCTATTACGGCGTCGGGCTCGAAGCGTATCTGGACGAAGTGAAGAACATTCGTTGCCCGATGGTGTTTCACTTCCCCGAGAACGACGCGTACTGCCCGCCGCCCGTGCGCGAGCAGATCATGGCCACGCTTCGCGCGCATCCCAACATCGAGCAGTATGTGTATCCCGGCTGCGATCATGCGTTCGCCGCGCCCGCGCGCCCGCAATACGACAAGCCCGCCGCGATGATGGCGTACTCGCGCACGCTCGCGCTGCTGCGCAAGGTGCTCGGCCCGATCTACGATCTGAATACGCTGTGGGAACAGCACTGCTATTTCGAGTTCGCGACGCGGGACGTCGAAGCCGTGATGCCGACCATGATCGCGCAACCGTATGTCAATCACGTGCCGACCATGACGGGCGGCGTCGGTTATGACAATCTCAAGCGCTTCTATACGAATCACTTCGTCAACTCGAATCCACCCGACACGAAGCTGATTCCGATTTCGCGGACCATCGGTTCCGATCGTATCGTCGATGAATTCATCTTTGCTTGCACGCATAGTTGCGAGATCGACTGGCTGCTGCCGGGCGTCGCGCCGACGGGCAAGTACTTCGAGGTGCCGATGCTCGCTGTCGTCTGCTTTCGCGGCGACAAGCTGTATAACGAGCACATCTATTGGGATCAGGCTTCCGTGCTCGTGCAGGTCGGCTTGCTCGATCCCAAGGGCTTGCCTGTTGCGGGTATCGAGAGCGCGCGCAAACTGCTCGATGAAAAGCTGCCGTCCAATCAGCTGATGGGCGACAAGTGGTCGGCGTGATGGTTGCTCGCGCAACGTAGAGCGTCGTGATGTCGTGATGAATAGAGGCCGCCCTCTCGTGCGGCCTCGTATGATGTTTGCTCCGCCGATACCCGGCCCCTCCGCGCGACTCGCCGCCACTCATGCTGACCGTCCACCACCTGAACAACTCCCGTTCGCAGCGCGTGCTGTGGCTGCTTGAAGAACTCGACGTGCCATACGAGATCAAGCGTTACCAGCGCGACCCGAAGACGATGCTCGCGCCGCCTGAACTGCGCGCCGTTCATCCCCTCGGCAAGTCGCCCGTTGTCACCGACGATGGTCAGACCCTCGCCGAATCCGCCGCGATCCTCGAGTATCTGCTCGAGCGTTATGGTCAGGGCCGCTTCGAACCGGCTGCCGGCACGCCCGAACGCCAGCAGTTCAGATACTGGATGCACTATGCGGAAGGCTCGGCAATGCCGCCGCTGTTGCTCAAGCTGGTGGCGCTGCGCATCGGCAGCGCGCCGATGCCGTTCTTCGCGAAGCCGATTGCGAAGAAAATTTCATCGACATTGCAATCCACGTTTGTCGATCCGCAAATCGCGCTGCATTTGAGTTTTATCGAAGATTCGTTGCGCAAAACCGGCTGGTTCGCCGGCAACGAATTCACAGCCGCGGATATCCAGATGAGCTTCCCGCTCGAAGCCGCCACGGCACGCGGCAACCGCGATGCGAAATATCCGTCTGTCGCCCGCTTTCTCGACACGATCCATGCCCGGCCCGCGTATCAGCGCGCGCTCGAACGCGGCGGCAAGTACGATTTATTGAGCTGATCCGTGTCGATTTCGACCGCCTTCGATCGTCGTCTAGAGAAGAGCGGTGCGCGCAAGGTTTTTGGTTGCGGTCTGGCGCGAACGCTGACTAGACTGAACGCGCATCGACAGCCATGGAGGACGCGCACGCATGACGCATAACATCGAAGGCAATAAACGCTGGCTCGCACTGATCGTGCTCTGCATGGGCGTGCTGATGATCGTGCTCGACACGACGATCGTCAACGTCGCCCTGCCGTCGATCGCGGCCGATCTGGGCTTCTCCGAAACCGCGCTCGTTTGGGTCGTCAATGCGTACATGCTGACCTTTGGCGGCTTTCTGCTGCTAGGAGGCAGGCTCGGCGATCTGTACGGACACCGCAAGCTGTTCCTCGCTGGCATTACGCTGTTCACGCTGGCGTCGCTCGCATGCGGACTCGCGAATTCGCAGGTCATGCTGGTTTGCGCCCGCGCCATTCAAGGTCTGGGCGGCGCGGTCGTGTCTGCCGTCTCGCTGTCGCTGATCATGAATCTGTTCACCGAAGAGGGCGAGCGGGCCAAGGCGATGGGCGTCTACGGCTTTGTGTGCGCGGGCGGCGGCAGCATCGGTGTGCTGCTCGGCGGATTGCTGACCAATCTGCTGAGCTGGCACTGGATCTTCCTCGTCAATCTGCCCATCGGCATCGCCGTGTATGGGGCGTGTATCGCACTGATGCCCGCAGGCCGCGGGCACGCGCACGGGGAACGGCTCGACGTGGCGGGCGCGACAACGGTGACTGCGTCACTGATGCTGGCTGTCTACGCAATCGTCAACGGCAACGAGGCGGGCTGGCTATCCGCGCAAACCGTCGGCCTGATCGTCGTCGCGCTGGCGCTGCTCGGCGCGTTTCTCATCATCGAGGCACGCGTCGCGCATCCGTTGATGCCGCTCAAGCTCTTTACGTTGCGCAACGTCGCGACGGCCAACGTGGTCGGCGTGCTGTGGGCGGCGGCGATGTTCGCGTGGTTCTTCATCTCCGCGCTGTATCTTCAGCGCGTGCTCGGCTACACGCCGTTGCAAGTCGGCCTCGCGTTCCTGCCCGCGAACCTCATCATGGGCTTCTTCTCGCTCGGCCTGTCGGCGCGCATGGTGATGCGCTTCGGCATCCGGCGGCCGCTCGCCGTTGGCCTGTTTCTCGCGGCGCTCGGCTTGCTGCTGTTTGCGCGCGCGCCCGTCGACGGACACTTCGTCGTCGATGTGCTGCCCGGCATGGTGTTGCTCGGCATCGGCGCGGGCGTCGCCTTCAATCCGATGCTGCTGGCCGCAATGAGCGACGTCGATCCTGCGGATTCCGGGCTCGCGTCGGGCATCGTCAACACGTCGTTCATGATGGGCGGCGCATTGGGGCTCGCTGTGTTGGCAAGTCTCGCGGCCGCGCAATCGGCGGGCAGCGGCGCGCAGCAGGCCGACACGCCCGCCGCGCTCGCGAGCGGCTATCACGTTGCGTTTCTCGTCGGCGCGATTTTCGCGGCCATGGCCGCGACGATTGGCGGCGCGTTGCTGCGGCCCGGCTTACCCTCCGCCGCACAAGGGCAGCGCGACGACGACACGTTGAAGCAGCAAATGGAGCAATCGCCATGAGCGAGGCCACGGATGTTCCCGATCTGGTTCGCCGCGCCTTCGCGGCGTATCAGCACAAGGACCGCGCGGCGATCGAAGCGATCCTCGCCGCCGATTTTCATTTCACCAGTCCGCGCGACGACCATATCGACCGCCGCGAATACTTCGAGCACTGCTGGCCGTTCAACGAACAGGTCGAGTTCTTTCAGATCGAGAAGCTGTTCAGCGAAGGCGACGAAGCATTCGTGCGTTACGCGTGCAAGCCGGTGAATCGCGAGGCGTTTCGCAATACCGAGTTCTTCCGGGTCGAGAACGGGAAGATCGTCGAAGTACAGGTTTATTTCGGCTCGCCTGCGAAAGACATATCGGCGGATTGACGGGCCGCCGCATCCGCAACACCGCAAGCACGATCAAATGAGCCATCCGTCCAGCCGATATGCTGGGTTCATGCCGAAACGAGAGTCCGTATGAACCTGATCGGAAACCCTGCGGGAAAGGCGTTGTGGTTTATCGAAAGCCATTTCCACGAGGAACTGTCGCTCGACGATATCGCCAGCTGCGGTTGCGTCTCGCGCTTTCATCTGTCGCGCGCGTTCGAAGCGGCAACCGGCCACGCGGTGATGCGCTACGTGCGCGCGCGCCGCCTGACGGAAGCGGCGCGGCAGCTGGCCCGCGGCGCGCCCGATATCCTCGCCGTCGCAGTCGATGCGGGTTACAGCTCTCACGAGGCATTCACGCGTGCGTTTCGCGAGCAGTTCGGGCTCACGCCCGAAGCGTTGCGCGCGCAAGCTCATCTCGACAACCTTGCACTCGTGGAGCCGATCAAAATGGATGAATCACTTCTTGCCCATCTGGAGCCGCCGCGTTTCGTGGACGGCAAAGCGTTGCTCGTCGCGGGATCGAGCGAGCGCTACCACTGTGAGAGCAGTTCGGGCATTCCCGCGCAATGGC
The DNA here is from genome assembly GCF_020177535.1 of Paraburkholderia sp. XV. Taxonomy (NCBI): domain Bacteria; kingdom Pseudomonadati; phylum Pseudomonadota; class Betaproteobacteria; order Burkholderiales; family Burkholderiaceae; genus Paraburkholderia; species Paraburkholderia sp. XV. Next base: position 53,383 of record NZ_JAGUUD010000022.1, read on the forward strand.
AGCGCTTTAACGCGATCTTTGGCAAGGTGCCCGGACAGGTCGGCCGCGTCGCGTACGGCGTCTGCTACAACGCGGACGACTCCGGCAACTTCGACTACCTGTGCGGCGCCGAAGTGGCGGACTTCTCGGGCTTGCCCGACGAACTCAGCCGCGTGCGCATCGGTGCGCAGCGCTATGCGGTGTTCACGCACAGCGAGCACATTTCGACGATACGCCGCACGTGGAACACGATCTGGAACAAATGGCTGCCGGAATCCGGGCACGCACCCGCCGATGCGCCGAACTTCGAGCGCTACAGCGAGCAGTTCAATCCCGTGACGGGCATGGGCGGCGTCGAAATCTGGCTGCCGCTGAGGAACTGAAGCGCGAATCAGCGCGTACCGCTGACGGGCGCGGCTTCGACTTCAAAGGTGTCGCCCGTTTCGAAGAAGGTGCCGCCCGCGACGTAATGGCAGGTGCGCATGTCGTGGTCGTCGCCGAAGTGCCAGCGGTTGTCCGAATAGACGCGGGTGTCCGCGTAGCACGCGACCACTTCGGCGAGGATCAGATCGTGCCGCTGGGCGTCGTCGGGAATCACCTTGCATTCGAACCACGCCACGCAGCCTTCCAGCATCGGCACATCGATCTTTTCGGCGGGAAACGTCGCGAGCTGGAGCGCCGCGAACTTGTCGATTTCGACGCCGGCGTTCGAGCCGACCGCCAGCGTATGGCGCGCGAAGCCGCGCGTGGGCAGTTGCAGGCCGAACACGCCGCTCGCTTCGACCAGTTGCCGCGTCAATGTCTTCGCATCGATCACCACGACCACTTTGGGCGGCGTGAAATCCAGCGGCATCGCCCACGAAGCCGCCATCACGTTCGAGCGACCGGCGTGCGCGCTCGTGATCAGGGTCACGGGGCCATGGTTCAGAAGACGCGTCGCGCGCGTCAGATCGACGGGTTGCCGGAATGATTGCATGAGAGGCCTTCGCGATATGGATCGCTGCATTCTAGCGAAGCCGGGCAAAACACGAAGGTTGCGCGCCGCAGCGGCAAAGGGCCCCGCAAACCGCCAGGAAACCGGATAAAAAACGGCGGCGCCAATGCGCCGCCCGCAGATCCACCTGGATGCAAATTCAATGTGTAGTCGGTGGCTTGCCGTGCGTGACGTCGAGCGGCTTGTGCGCTTCGCCATTCGCGCCGGGGAAGAAGGCGTTCCATGCGGCGCGCACGCCCTCGGCTGCCGTCGCTTCCGCGTCGATGGTTTCCGGTTCGTCCACGCGGGCGGGATCTTCGCTCAGTCCTCGCCAGGCGGTGAACACGAGAAGCGGCTTTTCGGTCCATCCGCCTTCGATGAATTTAGCGAATGCCGTGTCGCCGCTCACCAGCTGGACCTCGTACCACCCGTCTCGCACAGGCGCATAGTCGTCCAGCGGGAACCATGCGGTCGCTTCGATTTCCATAGTGCCGTCTCCAGTCGTGGAAGTGACTCATAGGGAGGCATTGTTTATGCCTTACGGGTGACGCGCCCGCTCGCGGCGCCGGGTACTGGCGCGGTCCGGGACTTGCAGGGCGAAAGACCCCGGAAAAAATCACGCACTTTTGACACGACGCACCACCAGATTTACACATCTGGCATGTCGCCGTAAAGCCCGCAATATAATCGGATTTTTCGAACGTAAGGTCGAGAACGTTCGAACCCGAAGTTCACGCTTTCGCGTTCAGCTTGAACGCGCCGCGATCGAAGGCTTCGCAGTATGCCTTCCAGTCGCTGACCACCTGCGCTTCGCACTGCGTCGCGAGGTCGATCAGCGACAGTTGCCATTTGCTGTCTTCGCCGAACGCGATCAGGTCGTCGGCGATTGCGGAAGTCTGCCTGCCGCTGCTGCGGAAGTGCGCCCACGCGACCAGTTCGGCCATGTTGCGCACGACCGACTCCAGCCGTGGCAGCTTGCCGTTCCAGTTATCGAGCGCGACGCGATCCTCCGATGGCTGGAGGCCGCGCAGCACGAACGGCCGCCGTTCGAACTCGACGGCATGCAAAAAGGCCTGCGACACCACCTGATTGCGCCGCTGAATCTCGACGACCCGCTCGGACTCGCTGCCCCATTTCGGCTGTGGTGTGTGAACGTTCGGCGCGGTGGCCGACGGCAACGCCAGCTTCATGTCGAGCAGGTAATTGCCGTCGGGCGAGCCCTTGCCTTCGACGAGAATCACATAGCGTTCGACGCCCAGACTGCCCGTACCCGCAATGCGGCGCGCTACGTCGATGATCTCGTAGAACTGCGGATTCGGCTCGCGTTTCGCGAAATCGTTCATGAACGCGACGACCCTGGCGCGTGCTTCGCCCGTGACAGACAGCGCCTTTTTGCCATCGACGCGCAGCGTGCGCTTTTTCCCTTTCAGCTCGGTGCGCCGGTTCAGGTGATCGGCGCGCGAGCGCTGGTGCAAAGCCGCAAACAGTTCGCCGACCATGCCCTCGGCCGTCTCCTCTTCGATCCAGCGCGCCTTGCCGAAACGCAGCGCGGCGGCGTAAGCGTCGGTAGCGGTATGGCAGAGCGCGAGCGCCTCGGCGCGGCTCAGCTTCAGGTCGTCGGCCGCCACCAGCACGCTCGACAGCAAACGGATCATTTCGTACAGGCACGGCGCGAGACACGCCTCGTCAAAATCGTTGATGTCGAAATAGATGAGCCGGTTGTCACCCTTGTAGCTGCCGAAATTCTCCAGATGCATGTCGCCGCAGATCCACGCGCGCGGCGACCCGTCCAGCACCGTGCCTTTGGACAGACGCTTGTAGAACAGATGACAGGTTCCGCGCAGAAACACGAATGGCGACGTGCGCATGCGTGCGTATTTCATCGCGAGGCGGTCGGGGTCACGGCCCGCATTGAACCGGGCGATTTCATCGGCAACGTCGAGCATGCGGACCTCTCACGAATGGGGAATGATCAGGATCATTCTGTACCGACAGCCTTTCACTTCCAACGTTCGCAATCCGCGCGCCTTCTACGGCCGGTAGCGACACACCGCGATGCTGGCTCCATCGAATCGCGCTCACCTGGTTCTTACGGGCGCGCAGCCTTTGCCGTATCGTGCCCGCTTGGCATACTTCAGCGGTACACGCGACGGGAGAATGACGTGGTGCAACGAGTCAACGAATACGGCCAGGCTATCGGCGAACCCATGCCACAGTGGCAGCCCGCCAGGGCGCCCGGCGATCAGCCGATGACAGGCCGCTACTGCCGGCTGGAACGGGTCGACGTCGAACGCCACGCGGATGACCTGTACGAGGCCTACAGCGCCGCGCCCGACGGCCGCGACTGGACCTATCTTCCGGTAGGCCCGTTCGACACGCGCGAAGCGTACCGCGACTTCCTCACGTCCTGCGCGGCTTCCCCCGACCCGCTGCATCACGCCGTCATCGATCTCGCGACAGGCAAAGCCATCGGCACGCTTTCGCTGATGCGCATCGACAAGGCGAACGGCGTAATCGAAGTCGGCTTCGTCGTGTTTTCGCAGCGTCTGCAAAAGACGCGCATGGCAACGGAATCCCTCTTCCTGTTGATGCAGCGCGTATTCGACGAACTCGGCTACCGGCGGTTCGAATGGAAATGCGATGCGCTGAATGCGCCTTCGCGCGCCGCGGCGGCCCGCTTCGGCTTCACGTACGAAGGCATCTTCCGTCAGGCCGTGACCTATAAAGGCCGAAACCGCGATACGGCGTGGTTCTCGATCATAGACAGCGAATGGCCGGCGTTGCGCGCCGGTTTCGCGCAATGGCTCGACGAAGCGAACTTCGACGCGCAAGGCACGCAGCGCCGCTCGTTGCAGGCGTGCATTGCCGCACAACGCCCGTAACACGGGACACCGTTACATCATCAGGAATGCTTTCAAACTGCGGCGAATCGCGTCCAGTTCAGGCTGCGCGATCCGCTCTTCCCTGAATTCACCGCGCCACGCCACCCAGTCGAGCGTCGTGATCTGGTCGATCAGCGCGACGCATGGCTTTGGCAACGCGGAGACGGGAATTTCCGTCGCAAAGCCGCGTATTTTCGACGTGCACGGCACCGCGACGATGCGCTGCGCCGGACCGTTGTGCTCGTAGTGCGACAACACGACCACGGGCCGAGGATAACTACCGCCCTGCTCGTGCCCAACCACGGGTTCCAGCCTGATCCACCAGACATCGCCGATTTCGGGAACGCCGTTCTTCATGTTGCTCCTTACCAGTCGTCCTGGCCTGTCGGATCGGCAAGTTCGGAGCCCACCGCCACGCCAGGATTGATGGTCGGATGCACGTCGCCGGGCCGCGCCGCGAGTTGCTCGCGATACTCGTCCCAATTGAACGTCCTGATGGCAGGCGTTGCGACGAGCGCCCCATCCGCCACCACCATGTCGACTTCCTGATCTTCGCGCAGGTGCAGTTCGTCCGCCAGGCTTGCGGGAATGCGCACCGCAAGACTGTTGCCCCACCGTTTGATTGTCTGAATAGCCATAGCCCCACCTTCGCCCGAGAAATCCAGATACACGATTGCCTCCTTTGAAAGCCCACGAGGGAGCAGAAGCGCCGCGCGTATCTACAATGTAGATACTGTGATGCTACGCGGCGCGAGTTGATGTGTCAACGCTGTATCTACGTGCGATTGGGTGGTTCAGATGACCGATGCATTCGCGTAGCTAATTTCGCATCGGCGGCGGCCTCGAACAATTCGGCCGGAAGATATAGGAAGCCTAGGAAAGGCCCGAAAAACTCTTAGACAGCGCGGCAAAACACCCCAGTCGCATGCCCTTTGTACGTCGCCTGCCGCGTCTCGACGTAGCCGCATTTCGCCGCCACCCGCCGCGACGCCACGTTGTCCGGCGCGATGATGCACACAGTCTCACGCTGCGGCCATTTCGCATCGGCCCATGTCAGCGCGCCGCGCACGGCTTCCGTCGCATAGCCGAGACCATGCATCGACGGCATCAACACCCAGCCGATCTCGGGTGCGCCGAGCGGCGGCTCGATCTCGCGCTGGTAGTCCGCAAAGCCGATTTCGCCGACGAAGCGGCCGCTGCTTTTCTCACGGATCACCCAGTAGCCGTAGCCGAGCAACGCCCAGTGCCCGGCATAGCGCAGCAGCCGCGTCCACACTTCTTCCCGGCTGAACGGCTTCCCGCCGATAAAGCGCGTAACGGTCTCATCGGACCACAGCGCATAACTCTCGTCGAAGTCCTCGCGAACATGAGGACGCAAGATCAGACGATCGGTTTCAAACTCGAGGACAGAAGGATTCATCGCGCATATCCGGCAGGAGCCGGCAAGGAGGAAAGCGCCGATGATCGCAGATACGCGCGCCGCAGCAAAAGCCAATCACGCGGCGCGCCACGCCCGACAGACATCAAGGCCCGTTGAAAGCCGCTTCGAGCGCCTTCACGTCGAGCTTCACCATTTGCATCATGGCCTGCATCGCGCGCTGGACCTTGGTCTGATCCTTGTCCGTCAGGATCTTCATCATCTGGGTCGGCACGATTTGCCAGGACACGCCGTAACGGTCCGTCAGCCAGCCGCATTGCACCGGCGAGCCGCCGCCTTCGAGCAGCTTGTCCCACAACCTGTCGACTTCCTCTTGCGATTCGCACTTCACGAACATCGAAATCGCCGGAGAAAACGTGTACTGCGGGCCGCCATTCAACGCGAGGAATTCGCGGCCTTCCAGATGGAAAGTGATCGTCAGCACCTCTCCGGCCTTGCCAGGCATCGCGTCGCCGTAATGCGTGATGTCGCCGATGCTCGAATTCCCGAAAATGCCCGTGTAAAACCGGACGGCTTCCTCCGCATTGCCGTCGAACCACAGGCACGTCGCAATCTTGTCCATCACATCTCCTTGGATGGTCGTATCGGGCGCGGCAGCGTGCGGCGAAATGCGCGACGCACCCCGCACATGGAATCACGCGCCCACGGCAACGGTTATTGACGGCCTTGCGCCATCTGCTCCATCGCCGATTGCATTTCGGCGGGCGTGACGTCGCGCTGGTGCGTCGCGACAGACCAGCGGTGGCCGAACGGATCTTCGACCTGGCCGTAACGGTCGCCCCAGAACATGTCGGTGGCGGGCATGATGACCTTCGCGCCCGCTGACGCGGCCTGTGCGATGGTGGCGTCCGCGTCCTTGACGTACAGATGCAGCACGACGGGCGTGCCCTTCAGCGCCTTCGGCCCGAACGACGCCCCGTTGCCGCAATCGGGCATTTCATCGACCAGCATCAGCGTCGAATCGCCGATTTTCAGCTGCGCATGCATCACCTTGCCGCCGGGACCGGGCAGGCGCACCTGCTCGACTGCATTGAACGCTTTCTTGTAGAACTCGATTGCTTCGGCCGCGCCCGCGACGATGATGTGCGGTGTCAACGTGTGCATCCCTTCGGGGATGGGCTTGACGGCTGGCGTGGACATGTCGTGTCTCCTGAGTGAAGAGAAGAGTTTCATGAGTGACGAAGTTTCGCCCGATCAGCGAGTCTTCATCACTACGACGAGTAAGCCATCTTCAGATCGACACACGCAACCGATTATTTTTTCGAACCGGATCGAGCGGCGGTCAAACGGGCCGCCAATGCCCCGGCACCCATGCCCAGTGATTGCCTTCCCAGCGATAGTGACCCTTCACCCACCTATACCCCGGCGCAGGCGCCGCAGGAATCACCTCGGCGACCGGCGCGGGCTCCGCCGGCCTCACGGGCTCGACGTAGCAGGCGGACAGCGTCGATGCGCAGAGCGCGGCCGCCAGCAGCCCGCGCAGTTTCGTTGATTTCAAGTTCAAGACGTTCATTGTCGAGTTATCTCCCTGTTGATCGAATACTGACTGGCCCGATTGTTAAATCAGGCTCGCGCGGCCTACACGCGAATCAGGCCCGTCATCGGCCGCGTGCTGCCCGCTTGCGCGAACAGCGTGCGCGAAGTCCGGTGCGGATCGAGCCCGAGGCTGTCGCTTGCGACGCCCGAAATCAGCGCATCGAGCGAGGCCGTCGGTTTCAGGTCGCGCGCCTCGTACAGATCGCTTTGCCGCAAGCCCGGCCAGTCGGCGACGACGCGCCCGCCCGCCACCGCGCCGCCGATCACCATTGCGACGGAAGCCGTGCCGTGATCCGTGCCGCCCGTTCCGTTCGCCGCAGCCGTGCGGCCGAACTCGGTGGCGACCAGCACCGTCGTCTTGCTCCACGCCGGTCCAAGTCCGTCGCGCAATGCAGCGAGCATCGTGTCGAGCGCCTTGAGCTGTGCGGCGAGGCGCGGCATCTGCGCGCTGTGCGTGTCCCAGCCGCCCGTTTCGATCATTGCGATACGCGGCCCGTCTTCGCGCGACAGAAACCCGGCCGCCAGCTTGCCGAGACTCGCCGGGTCCTGGCGCGCGCCCGCATCGCCAGCGAGACCGCGCGCCGCCATCGCCGATTCCCACAGCGGACGCAACTGCGCATCCTGCTCGTAGAGCTGCGAGACGCGCGTGAGCAGATCGTCGGGCGCCTGCGGCAGCCCGGAAGGCGCATACGACGTGACGTTCGCCGCACCGCGCAACGCCATCGGCACGGTCGGCGCGAACGCGATCGCGTTCTCGCGCGTCGTCGACCTGGCGCCCGGCATCATGCCGACGAGCCGATTGAGCCAGCCGTCCTTCACCTGATACGCGGCCGTTCCGCCCGTCTCCAGCACGTTCTGTCCGTCGAAATGCGAGCGGTCCCGATACGGCGATGCGACGGCATGCACGAACAGCGCCTCGCGCCGCCCGTACATCTGCCCGATCTGCGCGAGCGACGGATGCAGCGCGAACGTGCCGTCGAGCTTCGTCGAAGCCGACGTGTCGACGGCCAGCGCGCCTCGCAGCGACGCATAGGCAGGGTCTGCGTACGGCACGACGATGTTCAGCCCGTCGGCGGCGCCGCGCTGGATCACGAACACGAAGCGGCGGTCGGTCGCGACGCGCGCGAACGCGATCTGCGGTGCGACGAGCATCGCGCCCGCGCCAGCGGCGGCGATGCGCACGAAACGGCGGCGAGTGAGCATGGTCATCTCCGTTGGAAATCGGGCGAGACGAGCAGTAGCGCGAGCGCCGTCGAGGCGCTTTCCGCGCGCGACACGGCGAGCTGCGTCGGCTCGCTGAGCGAACCCCCCGTCAGCGTCTGGCCGAGCGCGCGCGCATCGAGCCGGTCGCCGACGCGTGCCGCGAAACGCTGCGCGATCTCGACACGCCGCACGAGCGCATCGGGCGCGGCCCAGCTCGCGGCAATGTCGTCGTAGCCGGCCGGCGAGCCCGGACGCCAGACCTGCTGGCCAAGTTGCGTCAGCACGGGCGCCATCTGCACGAGGCGCTCGCCGTCGTTCAAGTTGTGCATGCCGAGGCCGCGCATCGACGAAATGGTCCATTCCCACGGCGACTTGAACTTGACGGCAACGGGCGACCACGCAGCGTCACTGTCGATCAGCGCGCGATAAACCGTGGGCAGATCGCCGCGGCTGCGCATGAACGCCGTCGCCAGCTGGTCGACCACGTCGGGCGGCGGATTGTCCGCGACGAAGTGGCGCGCGAGCCTGGTCGCGATATGCGTGGCGGTGGCGGGCGCGCTCGACAGATCGTGCAGCACCGCGAGCGTTTGCCCTTCGCCCGGCTGATCGTAGCGGCGGCCCATGATGGTCCGCGTGCCCGGCTCGTGCAGTTGCGGGCGGAACATGAATGCGCCCGGCGGCGCGGTGTTGGCAGTGCCTGGGTTGTTCGGCTGCGGACCTTGCGCGTCCGCGATACTCCAGCCCGTCATGGCGCGCGCGAACTCGGTGACGTCTTCCTGCGTGTAGCCACTGCGCACGCCGAGCGTGTGCAGTTCCATGATTTCGCGTGCGAGGTTTTCGTTGAGTCCGGGCTTGCGGTTCGGATTGCGCTGCGCGGCACGCATCGCGGCGACACTATCGGGTCCGACCGAGCGCGTCTGGTCGAGAAAAAGCTGCATCGCGGGATGGCGCTCGACGGCCACCAGCATGTCTTCGAAGCGCCCGAGCACGTGCGGGCGGATCGCCTCCGCTTCGAACGCGCCGGCAAACGGCGCGACGCGGCCTTTGTCGATGGACACCGCAAAGTGATTCGACCAGAAGTGCACGAGCCTTTCGACGAACGGCGCGGGCGTCGTCAGCGCGCTCACGACGCGCGCGTTCACGGCTGCGCGGTACGTGTCGCGCGTTTCCATGCGCTGCGCGTTGTTCGCGGCCTGACGGGCGGCTTTGCGCGCGTCCGCCGCGTTGCTGGCGAGGTTCGGCGCGCTGGCGGCATTCGCGCCGCTCGCTGTGGCGTTGGTTGCGTTCGTTGCGTTCGTTGCCGGATTCGCCATCGCCTGCCGGCGTTCGTCGGCCAGCTCGGCGGCGATCGCCAGCGATGTCGGTTGCGCGGCCCATGCTGCAGGCATCGGCTGATAGGCGTCGAACTGCGCGAGCAACCAGTTCTTCGCGTTCGCCGGTGGCGCTTCGTCGGCGCGCGCGCCAAGGCCGAAACGGTTCAGCGCGATCGCCGCCGCGCTCAACGGCGGCGCCGTGGTGGCAGGTGAATTGGCCATGCTCGCTCCCGTCTCGCCTGTCGTGCGTGGTTGGATGTGCATTAAACGGAGCGGGTCACGCTTTTCCGTCGCTGCTTTTTTCAGTCACGGCCGATCAGTCGCTCGCGGGCCGATTGCCCGGCTTCTGCAAGCGCTGCTGCGCCTGCGCGAGCCGCCATTGCCCACGTTCGCGCAAGCCTTCCGCGAACTTCACGCGCTCATCAGGCGACAAGGTCGCGGCGAAATCGACGACGCTTTGCTCGACCCGCGAGCGCAGCGCGATATCGGCTTCACGGGTGCGGTTGAGCGCCACGTCGAGTGCCGCGCGGTCCAGTTGCGGCGCGGCTAGCAACCGCAGCACCTCGCGCCGGTCCTCCCGCCCGTCACGCGCATACTCGCGCGCTTCGCGGCGCGCGTCCTTCAATGCATCGACGAACTGCTGCTGGCGCTCCGCCGACAGCCCTTCGGCCGCGAAACGCAGCGCGCGCGACTGAGGTTGAGCGGCAGCCGTCGCGCCTCCATGCGCGACGAACCACTGATACGCGCCGCCCGCGACGCCGCCAATCAGAAACACATTGAGCACCAGTGAGCCGACCAACAGAAATTTCCAGGCGCGTCCGCTCATTCGTCACTCCAGTCCGCGGCCGTGCCGCCAAATCCAGTTGTCAGATAGGAAGACTCCGGTCCCGGCGACGGGTTGCCCGTCACGAGAAAAAACGACACCGCGAAGGCACCGGCCAATCCGCCGATCAAACCGACGCCCGCGAACGCCGCGCCCGACCACCACCAGCCCACGCGCCCCGAGCCGCCGACCGGCCAGGCGAGCGACAAGCGGCGGGCCTGTCGCGGCTGTCGAGGCTGTCGGTTAGCGGGCGCCGAAGCCACCACGCGCTCGATGAGCGCGGCGTCCGGCGCCAGATCGGTTGCGGCGGCATCGCTCGCCAGCCACGCGTCGAGTTGCGCGGCCTGCGCGAGCAGCGCATCCGCCTCGCTGCGATGCTGCGCGGCCCACGCGCTCGCGGCTGCGCGCTCCGCTTCGGGCCAATGGCGCGCATCGGCGCCATACGCATCGACGATTGCGCGAAATCTCTGTGGAGTCATCGGCTGGTCCTCGTTCCGGCAAGATCGTCGCCCGCCAGTTGCGCGCGCAGATTGCGGCGCGCGCGGGACAGCAGGCTTTCGAGCGCGTCGACGGTAATGCCCATCAGCGCGGCCGCCTCGATGTTCGACAGATCCTGGTAGTAGTTGAGCACGAGCGCCTCGCGCTGGCGCGCCGGCAACGCGGCGAGCGCCGCGCGCACCCGCGCTTCGCGCGACTGCGCTTCGAGTTGCGCATCGGGTGTGGCGGCGGGATCGGCGTGGTCGGGCAGTTCGTCGGGGGGTTGTTCGCGATGTGCGCGCAAACGGTCGTAGCAAAGATTCAGCACGACGCGATGCAGCCACGTATCGAAACGCGCCTCGCCCTCGCGCCAGCGCGGTGCCTGCTTCCAGATGCGCATGAACGCTTCCTGCGCGACGTCTTCCGCTTCCATACGGTCTCCCAGCATCCGCGTGGCGAGCGCCAGCAGACGCGGCAACTTGCGCGCGACGAGCGTGCGGACGGCGGACGGCTCCTGCCTGCCGACGCCCGCCACCAGTTCCGCATCCGGATCGCGTTCGCTCAACGCGCGCGGCTCCGGGTGTGCCGCCTGTTCCACGCATGCCACGCGTAGTGCGCGGCATCTGTCGCGACGAGATGTTCTGTCGTCACTGCTGTCGCTCCCTGTTGTTCTGATCGAGTGACTTCACTGGAACGCGCCGAACTGCGCGGTGCGTTCCGTCAACCCCTGTTCAAGGCTGTTCAATATACGACGACGGCCGGCCGGTAGTAGTAAGGATGCGCCGGCACCACCACGCAACCCGCGAGCGTCGCAGCCAGCAACGCCAGTAGCAACAGCTTCTTCATCGCTCAGTCTCCCGTCGCCGCCCTCAACTCGCCCAGTGCGCGGGCACCCAGCGCCAGTTCGGGCCATGCGCGACCCAATGTCCGGGCACCCAGCGGTAGCCCGGACGCATGGTCTGCCAATGCCCCGCCACCCATACATAGCGGCCGCCTGCCCAGCGCCAGTGGCCGGGGTCCCACGCATAGCCGGCGCGCGGCGGCGGCACGATTTCGACGCGCGCGGCGGGCGGCGCCATCGGCGCGACGATCACCGCCTGCGCGAACGCCGCTGAGGCGCTCAGCGCGGCCACGCCTGCCGCAAGCATGCGGACCAGTTTTTGCATGTTCATTTCTTCTCCCTTGGAGCAGTTGCCGGTTCGGTTTTGGAGTTAAACGCGCAAGCGGCGAAAATCCGTCGCAGGAATTTTTGCGGCTGCGCGGCCCGGCGGGTGCGATGGCGCACGCGCCGGGGAATCGGTATCGTCAAGGCTGGACTTCACACGACAGGAGCGCCCAGTGACAAACAACAACTGGTTCTCGAAGTTCTCGACGGGTCTGTCCACGATGGCCGGCAAGCCGGCGACGTTCGTGATTGCCGTGGCGCTCGTCGTCGTGTGGGGCATCAGCGGGCCGATGTTCCATTTCAGCGACACCTGGCAACTGGTGATCAATACGTCGACGACGATCGTCACCTTTCTGATGGTCTTTTTGATCCAGAACACGCAAAACCGCGATACGGCCGCGATGCAGATCAAGCTCGACGAACTGATCCGCGCGCTGGACGGCGCACACAACGCGCTGCTCGATCTCGAGGAACTGAACGAAAAGGATCTCGGGCGCTTTCGCAAGCGCTACGAACAGCTCGCCGAAGAAGCGCGCTGCGCGCTGCGCTCGGGCGGCACCGACACCGACTCGCCGTTCATCGACCAGAGCGAACGCGACGACAACCAGGACCGCAAGCCTCGCAAGGACGCGCACTGAGCGATGACACAAGCGACTCCGCCCGCCCTCCATGACGCGGACAAAGGCCATTCGCTCGCGCGGCGCTATCCGCGCGGGCTGCGCATCGACCCACATACGCATACGTGGGCACAGGTGCTGTATGCCGTATCGGGTGTGATGTGGGTCGAAGCCGCGCACGAGGCGCTCGTCGTCCCGCCGCAGCGAGCCGTGTGGCTGCCCGCCGGCACCGAGCACTCGATCCACATGATGAGCGACGTCGAGATGCGCAATCTGTACTTCCATGAGCGCAGCATCGGCCATCTGAGCGAACGTAGCGACGTGTTCGAGATCAACGGCCTGTTGCGCGAACTGATTGCGTCGATTGCCGAACATGAAGAAGCGCAGACGCGCGACGAAGACTATCTGGGCACGGCGTACCGGCTCGCCATGCTCGAACTCGAACAGGCGCCGCGCTCGTCGCTGCGCATTCCGCTGCCCGATGCGTCGGACCGGCGGCTCGACGCACTGTGCCGCGCGGTGATCGACAATCCGTCGAATGCGATCAGCTTCGAGCAGCATGCGGCTTCCGTGGGCGCGAGCGTGCGCACGCTGGCTCGGCTCTTCTCGCGGGCGCTGGGGATCGGTTTCGCGGAATGGCGCAGGCAGGTGCAACTGGCCGTCGCCGTGTCCGGACTCGCCGAGGGGCGCGCGGTCAGCACCATTGCGCGCGAACTCGGCTACCTGCCGAGCAGTTTCAGCGACATGTTTCGCCGCGAGCTGGGCGCGTCGCCGACCGACTTCGATCCTCACGCGACGCTGGCCGCGCCCGCTGCGTTAAAGTCCTCAAGCTGTCGGGCGTCGCGACACGCTCAAAGCGCGCTTGCTGCGCTTGAGCGAGAATCGTGGGCGTCGGCGGCGCGGACGGACCTACGGATGGACCGGCTGGCGTCGCCATGGCCAAACCTTTAACGTGAGGAAACGTGAAATGAGCAAGGGATACTGGGTCACTCTTTACCGCAAGACGAACGATCCAGCGGCGCTGGCCGCATACGCACAACTGGCGGCGCCGGCCGTCACGGCCGCGGGCGGCAAGTTTCTCGTGCGGGGTCTGGCCGAGGAAGTGCGTGAACATGGCCTGAAGGATCGCACCGTCGTGATCGAATTCCCGACCTACGAGCAGGCCGTCGCGGCCTACGACACCGAAGACTACAAGAAGGCGCTGGCCGCGCTCGGCAATGGCGTCGAGCGCGATCTGCGCATCGTGCGCGGCGCGGAGTGATTGTCCGCACGCGCAACGCCGCGAGATTCGCTCAGTAGCGGATCACCATCGGCAGAAGCGCGCCGTCGCGCGGTTCATCATCGGGCAGCACGACGGCGCTGCCGGCCGCGATGCGGCGCGCGCTCCATAGCACCGCGAAGGCATCGAGCACGTCGTCCTTCTGCGCGTGCCGGGCAACACGTTCGTCGAGCGCGGTCTGCAACGTGGCGCCAAAGACATACGCGAGCAAGGCTTTTCTTTTCGCATGTCCCGCTTCTGACGTTTTACCCTCCTTGAGACCGGCCGCCTCGCCGCCTTGGTCGATCTGAAGCTGCATGAAGGCAAGCTCCGGATGCACCTCGAACACACGCGAAGCATCGCTCTTGCTGGCGCGCAACAAGGCATCGACTTCAGCGATCTTGCCGAGAATGTTGAAGGCCTGTTGCGAGATTCCCTTGCCCGTTGCTTCGCGGTTCCGATCGCACGCCATTCGATACTCCCTGATACCAAGCGTCTGGCGCACGGGTGTCTGAAACACCGACGCGCTGCGCGGCCACTTCAGACGCTGCCTCGCTTCGGCATCGCACGCGCGATAGCCCGTCGATGCCAGGCCGATGGGCATATCGACGGCCACGATGGCGGGCGCGGGCGCCCACGCAAGCAGCCCGGCAAACGACGCGCAAATGCGCGTCTCGATCGCACCCGTCCGGGCGTCCTGCCTGACGGCATACCAGCCGCCCTTGCAGCCGTCCACGCCCACCAGGTCTGTTGTCTCGTCACGCATCACGCGTTTCCCCGAACCGATTGATCATTCCGGACGCGGGCCGCCCGCTGTCCGATATTCGAAAGCACTTGTCTGAACCGCGCTGCGCAGGACACTTAGACTGCCTTCATACGCTGATTTACCCATCGTGAAGCAGCAAGCAAACCCTATCGAATCCGACAGTTTCACAGGAGCGGCAATGAAGGCGATCCAGTTCAACTCTTTTGGCGGTCCCGAAGTCCTCAACCTCGTCGACCTGCCGACACCCACCGCCGACGCCGACAGCGCGATCGTGCAGGTGAAAGCAGCCTCGGTGAATCCGAGCGATGTGAAAAACCTCTCGGGCCATTTCAGCCACACGACGCTGCCGCGCATCCCGGGCCGCGACTTCAGCGGCGTCGTGATGCAAGGCCCCGCCGAATGGATCGGCGCGGAAGTATGGGGCACGGGCGGCGACATCGGCTTCACGCGCGACGGCACGCACGCGCAGTTCATCAAGGTTCCCGTCGGCGCGCTGTCGCGCAAGCCGCGCACGCTCACGCACGAACAGGCGTCGGCGATCGGCGTGAACTTCGTGGTCGCGTGGCTCGGCGTCGTCGATTATGCACAGCTCGTCGCGGGCGAAACGGTGGCCGTGATCGGCGCGAGCGGCGGCGTCGGCGGCGCGGTCGTGCAGATCGCGAAGTCACGCGGCTGCAAGGTGATCGCCGTCGATCGCCACGAGCCTGACGCGGACTCGCCCGCGGGCCGTCTGCTCGACCACTATGTACCGTTCGACGAGCACGCCGCGGAACGCGTCAAGGCACTCGGCGGCGCGGATGTCGTGTACGACGCTGTCGGCGGGGTCGCGTTCGAAACGGCGCTGAAGCTCGCGAAGTGGCGCGGCCGGGTGGTCGAGATCAGCGCAACGGGCAAGCGGCGCGTCGAGTTCGACCTGATCGACTTCTATCACAACGAAACGCAACTGTTCGGCGCGGACAGCGCCAAGCTCGGCGTCGCGGATTCCGCGCGCCTGATGACGGAACTGGCCAGCGTGTTCGATAGCGGCGCGTTGCAGGCGCCGTCGATCGCGCAGACCTTTCCGCTCGAACAGGCGCGCGACGCTTACGCCGCCGTCGCCGGCGGCACACGCGGGCGCGTCGTCATCACGATGTGACACACCCGTTCAATCGAATCCGGAGACTCGTATGAAGCCGTATATCGTGTCGCCGGCGGCAGGTGTCGTCGTCGGACTGCTGTACAACATCGTCGATGTGAAATCGCCCGCGCCGCCCATCGTCGCGCTGCTCGGCCTGCTCGGCATGGTCGCCGGCGAGCATGCGATTCCGTTCGTGCGCTCGCTGCTCGCTCACGTAACAAGCTGAAGCGGCACGCGACCGCTTACTGCATGCGGCCGGGCGCGCCGCCCATTTCGAGCGCGCGTTCGAGCAGCAGTTCGCGTTCGCGCGCATTGCGCGTCATCGATGCGGCGCGCTCGAATTCCGCGCGCGCTTCATCGTTGCGAGCGAGCTTGGCGAGCAGATCGCCGCGCACGCTCGGCAGCCAGTGATAATTCTTCAGCGAAGGCTCGTCGGCAAGCGCGTCGACGAGTTCGAGCGCGGCCATCGGGCCATACGCCATGCCGACAGCAACCGCGCGATTCAGATCCACCACAGGCGACGGCGCTACCTCGGCAAGCGCATCGTACAGCGCGACGATCTGCACCCAATCCGTTTGCGCCGCCGTGTGCGCGCGCGCATGGCACGCGGCGAGCGCGGCCTGCAGCGTGTACGGCCCGCTCATCCCGCCGAGCGCCTCCGAGCGGGCAAGCGCACTCAACCCGCGACGGATCAGCAGCGGGTCCCAGCGGCTGCGGTCCTGATCGAGCAGCAGCACCGGCCGTCCCTGCGCATCGACGCGCGCATGCATGCGCGACGCCTGAATCTCCATCAGCGCGACCAGTCCGTACACTTCGCTTTCGTCGGGCATGAGGCCCGCCAGCACGCGGCCCAGGCGCAGCGCTTCCTCGCACAGCGTCGGGCGCATCCAGTCGTCGCCCGCCGTCGCCGAATAGCCTTCGTTGAAGATCAGATAAATCACTTCGAGCACGGAAGCGAGCCGCACCGCGCGTTCGTTCGCCTGCGGCACTTCGAACGGCACCTTCGCCGCCGACAACGTCTTCTTGGCGCGCACGATGCGCTGCGCAATGGTCGGCTCGGGCACGAGAAACGCGCGCGCGATCTCATCCGTGGTCAGGCCGCCGAGCAGGCGCAACGTCAGCGCCACACGTGCGTCTTTCGACAGCACGGGGTGGCAGGCGGTGAACACCAGCCGCAGCAGATCGTCGCCGATATCGTCGGCGCGCGCGGCGTCGAGCGCATCGACGAAATCGGGCACGATATGCGCCTCGCGCGCGTCCATGTCGGCGCCGAGTTCCTCGTGCTTGCGCGCGTGCAGCGCATCCTGGCGCCAGCGGTCGAGCGCGCGGTTTTTCGCCGTCGCCATCAGCCATGCTCCAGGATTGTCCGGCACGCCTGCGTCGGGCCAGGTTTCGAGCGCGGCCACCAGCGCGTCCTGCGCGAGTTCTTCCGCCACGCCGACATCGCGCACGATGCGCGCGACGTGAGCGATGACCTTCGCGGATTCGATCCGCCAGACTGCCTCGATGGCACGATGGGTCGCAGCCGTCGTCACGGCCGGCCTCAAGACGCGTCGGCCGCTGGCATCGCGGCGTTCGGGTCCATGTACACGAGTTCCCAGATATGCCCGTCGATATCCTCGATACTGCGCTCGTACATGAAGCCGTGGTCCTGCGCCGGGCGCGCCGACGCGCCGCCTGCGGCGAGCGCCTTGCCGGCCAGATCGTCGACTTGCGCACGGCTGTCGCACGACAGGCAGATCAGCGCTTCCGTGCTCTCTTTCGGGTTGCACAGCGTCCTGTTCGTGAAGGTCTGGAAAAAGTCCTTCGCGAGCAGCATGGCGTAGATGTTCTCGCCGATCACCATGCAGGCGGCCTGCTCATTGGTGAATTTCGGTTCGAACGTAAAGCCGAGTTGCGAGAAGAACGCCTTCGATTTCTCCACGCTGCTCACGGCGAGGTTCACATAGATTTGCTTGTGCATGATCGTTCCTCGGAAGCTGGCAGGTCACAGGTGCAAGGTCAGTGGTTTGCGCCTTCGATCTTGCGAAAGCGTTCGGTCGACTGGCTCGGCTCGAAGTCGTCGAGTTCGAACATCTGGCGCACTTCGATTTCGCCGTCGGCCTGCTCGCCGGACGGCGCGGGGAAGCGCCGCGCCCATTCCATCGCTTCTTCGCGCGATCGCACCTGAATCACGGTGTAGCCCGCCACCAGTTCTTTCGTCTGCGCAAACGGCCCTTCCGTGACGGTGCGCCGGCCGCCCGCATAGCGCACGCGCCAGCCTTTCGCGCTCGGCTGCAGGCCGCACGCGTCGAGCAGCACGCCCGCCTTCTGCAAGGCTTCGTGATACGTCGCCATCGACGCCATCAGTTCTTCTTCCGGCATCTTGCCGGCTTCGCTGTCGGCCGTGGCCTTCACCAGAATCATGAATCGCATCGCCGTCTCTCCTCGTGGATGAACGAAGCCCCGTGGCGGCTTCTCACTTCCACGACGAGCGGCGCGCAGTCAGATCGACAACCGGCATCGTCAGGGAAAACCCTTGCGGATGCGCCGGACGGGTCAGCCCGCGCGCGCCGTCAGTACTCGTAGCACGGCGCGACCTTGCGGATTTCGATCGTGCACCACTCGGCGGCCGGGCACTCTTCGGCGAGCGCGAGCGCTTCTTCGTAGGTATCGACGTTCAGCAGAAAGAAGCCGCCGACCATTTCCTTCGCTTCGGCAAACGGCCCGTCGATCAGGCGCGTCTGGCCGTCGCGCTTTTCGAGACGCACACCGTTTTTGTCGGGCGACAGCGATTCGGCCGCGATCAGCTGGCCGCGCGCCTGCAACCCGGCGCGGTATTTGAGCATGCGGTCGTAGACGGCGCGGCCCGCGACTTCGCCGCGTTCCTCGCGTTGCTGGGTAGGTTCGACGATGAGCAGCATGTAGGACATGGTGACTCCGTGTTCCGGTTGTCGGGCCGCGGCGTTCGAGGGGTGCCGTACTTCGTGAGACGGGTGGCGCCGCGGCAATGGCAGCAAAGGTTGATTCTGCTGGCGAAGGCAGTCTAGCAAAGTGGCAACGCGGGCGGAAAGGTCTGCCGCGCGAATGGGCATTCCACTGAGGGAAATGGCATAACGCTTGCTGAACGACCTGGATCCTCAATCTCGCAGGAGCACGACATGTTGAAGCGCTATATCGTCCGCGTCGCAATCGCAGCAGCGGTCCTGGTGCCGTTGGTGAGCGGATGCACCGTCGGCGGCGCGGCAGCGGGTGGCTATGTCGGCCATGAGACGACGCATAGCACCGTGGGCACGGTGGGCGGCGCTGTCGCGGGCGGAATCATCGGTCACGAATTGGGCAAGTGATGCGGGTGGAAGTTGTTTTAAAGGCGGCGATTGAAGCTCAATCGCCGCCTTAATATTTGTCAAAAGATGTCACTCGCGTTTGATTTGCTTAATTGTGAATATCTGTCTTTTTTACGACTGCAATCTATTTATAACGCACACTATTTACGATCGACACTCAATCAAATTAATTCGATTACGTCGACGATCGCAATTCGCCGAAAAAGTTCATCGACATTTTTGATTTATGACATACTCTGACGAAATCGCTCATACGCCGCAGCTCCATATTTCATAAGGCTTTCATCGCTATAAAAATACCGATACGGCTGCATGCGCGACTACATCGCGCGCATTTTCCCGACATGACTTATCTCAAATAAATCATCACAATACTTCGTTGCCGTATCACAACAATTTAATTTGTACCAATAAAAATTCCAGAAATTATCTCAATTAAAAGATAAATATAATCATACCCTTACCCTTTTCCTTTCCTTTTTGGAAACAGACCATTTCCGACTTAGATATCAATCGATAGTTAGGGTCCCTTTCTATACTTGCGCTTCCCCAAACCGGGCAAGTTGAGTGGTCTTGCTTCGTACAGGACGTGGCATGCATAGCTTGTCCGTTTGTATTCAAGCCTCGTATTGCCCTATGAACTGAAGGAAGCACAGATGAAGAAGATTCTGATCGCGACGGCAGTGGCTGCCTCGTTCGCCTCGGTCGCACACGCACAAAGCAGCGTCACGCTGTACGGCACGCTGGACACGTCGATCTCCTACACGAGCAACGTCAATGGCGGCCACCAGTGGGCAGTCGGCAGCGGCTCGACCGATGAAAACCGCTTCGGCCTGCGCGGCGTCGAAGACCTCGGCGGCGGCCTGAAGACTATCTTCACGTTGGAAGAAGGCTTCGACACGAACAACGGCGCACAGGCGTCGCAAGGCAAGATGTTCTCGCGTCAGGCATTCGTCGGCCTGTCGAGCCAGGCTGGCACGGTCACGCTCGGCCGTCAGTATGACGCGATGCAGGACTTCGTGTCGCCGCTGTCTGCAACGGGTAGCTGGGGCGGCGCGAATTTCGCCCACTACGGCAACCTCGATCACCTCAACAAGGACAGCAAGGACGCAGCCAGCAACTCGATCAAGTTCACGAGCGCCAACTACTCGGGCGTCTCGTTCGCCGGCACGTATTCGTTCTCGAACAGCTCGCAGTTCGCCAACAACCGCGCATACAGCTTCGGTGCGGGCTATGAAAACGCAGGTCTGCGCGTCGGCGCGGGCTACGCGCAGCAGAACAACCCGAACACCACGTCGGGCGGCGCGTACAACAATGCCGACCTGAGCAATATCGGTCTGACGGGCGTATCGTTCCGCCAGCGCGAGTTCGGCGCGGGTGCAACCTATGCGTTCGGCCCGGCGCTGTTCGGCATCGTCTGGACGCAAGCTCGCCTCGACAACGTGACGGGCGGCACGGGTTCCGTTCACACCAACAACTACGAAGCCAACGCCACGTACAACCTGACGCCTGCGCTGGCGTTGGGTGTTGCCTACACGTACTCGAACGGTGCGGCCGAAGATGCTCACTTCCACGCGAATCAGATCGGCCTGAAGGGCGACTACGCGCTGTCCAAGCGCACGGACGTGTATGCGCAAGGCACGTATCAGGAAACGAGCGCGCCGGCTGGCTCGACGATCAACGCAGTGATCGACAACGGCAGCGTGACGGGCGTTTCGTCGTCGCACCGCCAGGGCGTCGCATCCGTCGGTCTGCGTCACCGCTTCTAATCGAACACGAAGCGCGGCGGGCCGATGCGTACGATCGACCTGCCGTAAGCGCTCGGGCCCACGAGGCGACCACAACGGCCTCACGTTCTTCCGAACGTGAGGCCGTTGCCTATTGAGCCGGCTGAACTGACGGGGCAGCGCCACGAGAACCGTGACGCCCGCTCAGACCATCCGCTTCAACTCTTTCTGCAGACGGTCGAAGTTCTCTTCATTGGCCTTGACGGCAAACGTCTTCACCTGCGCGCACACGGCAGGCGTCTCGAAGACCATGCGAAACGTGATGCGCGTCTGCTCGTCGCTCAGCGCATCGAAGGTAGCCGTGACGCGGTAGTGCGGCCCCGACACATGATCGAACACGATACGCTCGGGCGCGACGATCTCGACGAATACGCTGTGATTCTTGTAGTCGACGCCATCCGGCCCGTGCATTGCGAAGCGCCAGTTGCCGCCCGGACGCAGGTCGAATTCGTGGAAGGAATGGGTGAAGCCCTTCGGGCCCCACCAGTGCGCGAGATGTACCGGCTCCGTCCAGGCCCTGAACACGAGATCGCGCGGAAAATCGAACACGCGCGTCGATACGATTTGCAGATCCGCGATCGGCGGAGTTGCGTCGCCATCCTCGGACATGAGACAGCCTCCTTCGAACAATGCCCTGCATCCGCCCGAAGACAGGCGGATAAATCAAGCATAACGCATTGGCGAAGGATCGCGCGCCTGCCGCACGCGGCACTGACAGAAAGTCGCGGCGAATGAGAGGGGCCGAACGTTCGAACGCCTAAAGTCCGCGCCTAAAGTCCGCGCCTAAAGTCCGATCAATGGCCGCTGGAAACGCAGCGCCGCAAGCTCAGACGGCAACCGACTCGGCAGAAGGCTCGGCGGAAGGCTCGATCGGAATCACCCGCCGCGCCGCGGGCGCGCCGCATTCCCGCAGCAGATCGCGCAGGTCGTTGATGACCGGGAAGACTTCGTGATTCCAGTCGGCGCCTTGCGCGTCGTGTGCTGCCTGCTCGAGCTCGACGATCCAGCGGTCTTCCTTGAAGATGCGCTCGGTGAACCACACCAGCAGCGGCCACGCGACGTCGAGCAGCGCGCCGATCTTCGGCCGCTTGATGGACAGCAGGCCGAACGTGCGATTGGTGCGCTGTTCGCGATCGAGCGGCACGTAGCAGATCCACAGGTCCATGACGATCGTCCCGTCGGACGTGCGAATCCGCAGCGTCTGAAACGGATACTGCGTGCGGATCGTCATCACATCCTTGTGGTCGGTCCTCGTGTTCTTGCGGCTCTGCCCGAACACGAGCGCTTCGCCGATCGGCTGCTGCCCTGCTTCGCGCGCGAACGTGTAGTCCACTTCGACCCAGTCGTCGCCGCGCCGCCGGCCCAGCGAACGCGCGCGCATCTTGCCCATCTGCTTGCGATGCAGGAACTGATGGTTCATATCCATCAGGTTTTCGTGCATGAACGAGTAGTGGCAAGCCACTTCGCGGCCGAAACGCCGCGTCTTGTAGGCCTTGTCGGCCACGGAGCCGAGCGGGGGCAGCGGCATCGTCTCGGCGAGCGCGGCGTCGCCGGGAAACACGAAGATCAGTCCTTCGGCTTCGCGGCACGGATACGCGCGCACGCCATTCGGCAGACGCTCGCGGCCGAGATACGGCACGTCGATGCATTTGCCCGAGCAGTCGTAGGTCCAGCCGTGATAGCCGCAGCGGATAGCCTCGCCGTCGACCACGCCGCCGCTCAGCGGCACCTGCCGGTGCGCGCAGCGATCCTCCAGCGCGATCACCTTGCCCGATTCGGTGCGCGCCAGCACGATCGGCTCGCCTGCAAAGCGCACGGCATGCGTTTTACCGCGCTTCACTTCGCGCGACCATGCAAGGGGATACCAGTGATCGGGGTGAATATCGACGCGGCGCAGATCGCGCACGGCAGCCTTGGGAGGGTTATCGACGGGATTGCTGTCCAACGGAGCGACTACGTGCATGAATGAAGCCTCCTGGCACAACGGTCGGCCGGTCGCCGGGACCGAGCGGGTTTGATAGTTAGAAAACCGATGTCCGGTCAGTCTACTAGAAGTCGCGCCCGAGAATCATGAGGACTCGCCGCAGATACGCGCGCCGGTAGGCATTACCGGACGGGCGCCGACACCCGCCGCCGCGCCAAAAACAAAGGGCGGCGCCGAAGCACCGCCCGTCAGTTTTCGTTGCAACCGCAACGCTCAACAAGCCCCCAACAACCTCATACGTCGCCGAAATGCGGCGTAACGGCGCTCAACGCGTGACTTGTGTCGCGCCGACGAGACCCGACCGATGCTGCTTGCCCCACGTCTTGCCACCGCGTAGAAATTGCAGCCAGCCGAGCACGGCGCCCGTATGCCGCAGCAACTGAAACGTGAACGGCTCGGCGATGGCGGCGACGACGGCCATCGGCAGGCTCGTGCCGCTCGTCAGCCCCGTCCAGCGGCGGTACAGATGAATGCTCCACAAATAGAACGCGAGGTCGATGGCCGTCTTCAGACCGATCACGCTGAAGATCGACACGACGATCAGGCCATGTCCGCCGGCCACGAAGCCGAGCAGCAACGCGAACGCGGTCAGGCCGTAGACGGGCTGCATCGTGTCGAACGCCTTCACGGGCAGCATCACCCGGCCGAGCGTGCCGTATCGCGCATTGCCCGTCATGTCGCGGTTCCAGTACTGCGTTTGCAGGAAACCTGCGAACCAGCGGCGGCGCTGGCGCAGGAACGCGCCAAGCGTTGCGGGCGCTTCCGTCTGCGCGTGCGCGTCGCCGACCACGCGCACGTCCCAGCCGAGGTTGTGATCGACGGAATAGCGACGCAGCCGGTGAATCAGTTCGTAATCTTCGACCAGACATTGCGCGTCGAAGCCGCCGACGGCGACCAGCGCGTCGCGCCGGAACGACGCAAATGCGCCCGACACCAGCAACAGGCTGTCGGCGCGCATCCAGGCGAAGCGCGCGATGAAGTTGCGCATGTATTCGTAAGTCTGGAACCACTGGAACACGCGCCCGCTCGCCGTGCGGTCGCAGACGGGCACGAGGATGCCCGTCGCGGCAACGAGCTTCGGCGACTGCGCGAAAGACGCGCGCATGGCGAGCGTGGCGTCGTCGGCGAGCAAGGTGTCGGCGTCGACGGTCATCACGGTGTCCGTCGTCATCACGTCGATCGCGGCGTTCAGCGCCAGCGCCTTGCCGCCGTGCGGCACGCGCAGCCACTGCAGATTCGGATAGCGGCTGCTCGGCGCGCTCAGCACGCCCAACGCGGGCTCCGTCAGACCGAAGCGGCTGGTCAGCAGATCGCGTGTGCCGTCCGTCGAGCCGTCGTCGGCGATCACGATCTGCGCCGGGCCTTGCGTCTGCCGCAGCAGCGCGGCGAGCGTCACGGGCAGCACGCCTGCCTCGTTGTGCGCGGCGACGATCACGCCCATGCTCGGCAATTTCGCACCATCCGCCGACCGACGCGCAGGCAACGAGCGGTGGATCAGCGGCCACGTCTTCATTGTGACGAACGCGAGCAGCAGCGTGTCGTACAGCACATAAGCGATCCCCGTCGACCACGCGAGCGCGCCATGCAGAAAGAACGCGCGCGCGAACAGCAGCAGCCACAAAGCGGTCACGCTGCCGTGGATCACGGCGCTCTGCCAGGTGCCCTTGCGCGGGTTGATGCGCGGCGACGCGGCGGCGAGTGCTTCGCGTAGCGACGGCCTGGGACGCTCGCCCGCTACAACCGTGGGCTCGTCGGAAAGGCTGTAGTTAGTCAGCGTCGCGTCTTCAATCACATCGGTATCCATCACGGCACCATCCGCTTGATGACGGAATGACGGTCGAACAGCTCATGCTTGAGCGCGCCGCCGATATGCATCGCCAGCAACGCGTACAGCGCATAGCCGAGGTACGTGTGCAGCGCGCCGAATCTGTCGTGCAGCGGCTCTTTCACGGCGGGATCGAGATTCATGATGAAGCCGATGCGCGGAAACGGGATCACGCCGAACAGGTGCATGGGATGCGTTGCCGCCGCCTTCCACGCCGAATCATGCATCCAGCCCGACAGCGGCAGCGCGATCATCACGAAATAGAGCAGGAAGTGCGCGATGTGTGCGGCCATCCGCTCCCACGACGGAAATTCGCGCGGCAGCGGCGGCGGCCGGTGCGATGCACGCCACAGCAGGCGCAGCAGCGCCAGGCCGAGCACCGTGATGCCGATCGACTTGTGCGTGTCGATGACGGGGCGCACCCAGCCGTCCGGCAGCGCGTCGGCGGAAAGCCCGAGCACCACGTTCACGATGATCAGCACGGCAATCAGCCAATGCAGGATGATCGCGGTGCGTGTGTAGCGGGGCGCATGCGCTGGCGTGGAGAGCGTCTCGATGCCGTCTCGCGAGGCCGTGCGGGAAGTTGTCGAAGTGTTCATGAGCCGTTGTGGTTGGGAGTCGGTGGACGGCGAAAGCGATGTGCAAGCCGGCGGAACGACATGCAGGCGCGCACTGCAATCGTCTTATCAACAGAACGCCCGATCCGGCCGCTTTATTCCTTCAACGTGCGGGTTGCGGGTTTCCGTCGCATTTCCGTTTGTTTCGCGCGGCCGTCGGTTCACTGGACTGGCCGGACGCGCCTCGCGCCCTTCACGCGAACTGGTCGATCCCCTGCACCAGACGTTTCGCAAAACGCGGCTCGCGCAGCTGGTCGAGCCACCACTTCAGTGCCCGGCCCTCCTGATCGCCGCGCCACGCGACGTACAGCACATTCGGTTCGCGCGGATCGGCGGTTTCCTTTTCGACGAGTTCGCCGCGCTTGAGCAGCGACGCGACGCGCTGGCGCGGCAACCAGCCGACGCCGAGCCCATCGCGCTGCGCGAGGATTTTCGCACGCATACTGGGCACCGCGAGCGAAGTCTGCCCGCCGAGCAGGCCATACGCACGGCCGCTCGCGCGCGACGAATCCGCCACGACGATGCCGCGCTGCTTCGCGATCTGCTCGCGCCTGAGCGGCTCCTTGATGCTCGCGAGCGCATGCCGCGGCGACACGGCGAACACCCAGTCGACCACGCCCAGCTCGAACCAGCGCAAGCCAGGAATGGCGGGCGGCTCGTTGGTCGCGCCGACGATCACATCGGCGCGGCCATCGCGCAGCGCTTCCCACGTGCCGCTGAGCACTTCCGTCGTCAGACGCAGCTTGACGCCCGATTGCAGTGCATCGAACGCATGGACGACGGGCATGAAGGTCTCGAACTCCATGAGCTCGTCGGTGACGATCCACAGCCGGTCCTCCCAGCCGCTGGCGATCTGCCGCACGCGTTGCGTCATGCGCGACACGTCCTGCATCAGGCGCGCGGCCTCTTCGGCGAGCAGTTGGCCGGCGGGCGTCAGTTGCAGCCGGTAGCGGCGGCGGTCGAACAGCAGCGCATCGAAGCGCGTTTCGAGCTGGCGCGCCGCGTGCGACACCGTCGACGGAGCCTTGCCGAGGCGCGCCGCAGCGCGCGACAAGCTGCCGCTTTCGCGAATCGCTTCGAGCAGCGCAAGCTCTTCATCCGTCAACATGTGCGAACCTGTCGAATGAGATAAACGGAAAAATCGTACGGCAAAACCCGAACGCCGGTCCATCATAGGGTCTTGTGCCGATGTTCCGCTGCGCGGCTGACATCGCAGCGGCGAAGCGCACGGCGCGCGGGCCGGGAACGCGGGATAGAAGGAGCAGCGAAATGGGATTGTTAGTCGACGGTCAATGGCAGGACAAATGGTACGACACGGCATCGACGGGCGGCCGCTTCGTGCGCACGGATGCCATCTTCCGCAACTGGGTCACACCCGACGGCGAAGCCGGCCCGAGCGGCAGCGACGGCTTCGAAGCGGAAGCGGGACGTTATCACCTGTATGTGAGCCTTGCGTGTCCGTGGGCGCATCGCACGCTGATCGTGCGCGCGCTGAAGGGCCTCGAAGACATGATCAGCGTATCGGTCGTGCACTGGCTGATGCTCGGCGACGGCTGGACCTTCGCAGACGGCCCGGGCGTCGTGCCCGACTCGTTGAACCACGCGAAGTATCTGCGTGACGTCTACGTCGCCGCGGACCCGCACTACACGGGCCGCGTGACCGTGCCGATCTTGTGGGACAAGCATCAACGGACGATCGTCAGCAACGAGTCGTCGGAAATCATCCGCATGCTGAACACGGCGTTCGACGAACTCGGCGCCGAGCCGGGCGACTTCTATCCGCCGCCGCTGCGCGCCGAGATCGACGCGATCAATGCGCGCGTCTACGACACGGTGAATAACGGCGTCTACAAGTCGGGCTTCGCGACCACGCAGGCGGCGTACGAGGAGGCTGTCGTGCCGCTGTTCGAGACGCTCGACTGGCTCGAACAGAAACTGTCTACGCAGCGATTCCTGACGGGCAACCGGCTGACGGAAGCGGACATCCGGCTCTTCACGACGCTGATCCGTTTCGATGCCGTGTACTTCGGGCACTTCAAGTGCAACCTGCGGCGCATCGCGGACTATCCGAATCTGTCGGCATATACGCGGGACATCTACCAGCATCGAGGCGTGGCCGACACGGTGAACTTCGAGCATATCAAGCGGCATTACTACGGGAGCCACCGCTCGGTGAACCCGACGGGCATCGTACCGGTTGGCCCGGTGCAGGATTTCGGTGCGCCACACGATCGTAAACGCTTCGTGTGAAGCCATGCGCTAGACTGTCCGGCGACATCGGCCAACAGTGCAGGAGACGCTCATGCTACGCAAGACACGCACCGCTTCCCAACTACAGGACGAGGTGAGGCGGCGCATCGAGCGCGCGCCGGAGGTAATCGAAGACGGCGTGAAGATCCGCGTGCCGCGCCCGCAACTACAGGAACCGGACGCAAGCGGTTGCAACTGGACGATGAAGCATTTCGGCAATGCAATTGGCTTCGACCGCACGGTGGACGAAGCACTCAAGGCGGTGCAGAAGGAATACAACCTGTCGGAAGACACGAAGGACCTGAACAGCCTGTTCGGCGACCCGAAGGGCTGAAGCGGGCGGCAAAAAATCACGACAGCCTGCATGTGGTTTCAAACGCCCGGCGAGGTTAGCTTTTGTGCGGGTAATTGAAGCGGGGGGCATTTGTTCGAAGCGTTGGCAACGCGTGCGAACAGATTCGCGGGCCTCGGGCAAGGTTTGAGGTGCATCACGCCGGTCGCGACGAACCGTTCGGCTGCTCAAGCTCAAGCGAGGGGCGCAGTGAATTTCTGACTTGTTCGATAGACCGTCACAGAAAGCAGTGAATACATTGATGCTTGTTCGAACCCGCGACCCCGCGCGGTCCGGCCATCGATGTAGTGCCCAAAACGGATAGCTGATTTCCAGCCCGCTATAAGCGGGCTTTTTTTCGCCTGCAATCAGAGAGCACTGATTTTGCCGGCTCTGTTGTTTTCGTTCGCGTGTTGACAGTTATCAACAGATATTTCGCGAGACTCGCGATAGGTTTACCGCTCGGATAATAAGCAACACGAACAAAATGAATCAAAAGACTTACCGGCTCGTATTTAGCCGGTTGCGCGGTATGCTCGTGGCCGTCGAGGAAACCGCAACATCAGCAGGAAAAGCGGGAGAGACACGCGCGGCGGGCCGCGCATCGGGAGCGCTGGAGATATGTCTGTCGCTGCGTCAGCTTACGCTGTCCGCGTTGCTCGCCCTTGCGCCTGTTATGGCGAGCGGGCAGATCGTACCGGGCGGTGCGCATGCGCCGGGCGTTGTGACGACGCAGAACGGCATCCCGCAGGTCAACATTGGGAAGCCTAGCGGTGCAGGCGTGTCGGTGAATACCTACAACCAGTTCGATGTTCAGAAGAACGGCGCGATTCTTAACAACTCGCCCACCATCGTTAATACACAGCAGGCGGGCTACATCAACGGCAATCCGAACTTCGGGCCGAACGATGCCGCGCGCGTGATCGTCAATCAGGTCAACAGCAGTTCGCCGTCGCAGTTGCGAGGGTATCTCGAAGTCGCGGGCAAGAGCGCGCAGGTCGTTATCGCGAACCCGAACGGCCTGCTGGTGGACGGCGGCGGTTTCATCAATACGTCGCGCGCGACGCTCACGACGGGCACGACGAACTTCGCGGCGGATGGTTCGCTCGCGCGCTTCAATGTCACGGGCGGCAATATCACTGTGCAGGGCGCGGGGTTCAATGGTTCGAATATTGACCAGGTCGATCTGCTGGCGCGTGCAGTGCAGGCCAATGCTGCGATCTATGCGAAGAACCTGAATGTGGTGACGGGCGCGAACGCGGTCGACTATGGGACGCTTGCGGCAACACCCATCGCTGGCAGCGGCCCCGCGCCGGGTGTCTCCATCGACGTGAGCAACCTGGGCGGCATGTATGCGAATCGCATCATGCTTGTCGGTACGGAGAACGGCGTCGGCGTGTCGAACCGGGGCGTGCTCGCGGCGCAGGCGGGCGACCTGATCCTGACGACGCAGGGCAAGCTGATTCTCGCCGGTCAGACGAACGCGAGCGGCAATATCACCGCGAGCGCGCGCGATGGCATCGACAACAGCGGCACGACCTACGGGCAGCAAAGCGTCAGCACGAACACGTCGGGCGCGCTCTCTAATAGCGGCACACTCGCCGCGCAGCAGAACACGACGATCAACGCGAACAGCGTTGCATCGACGGGTACGCTCGGCGCAGGCGTGAATGGTGACGGAACGATTGCCAGCTCTGGCGACCTGTCGGTGTCCGCGAGCGGCGCAGTCACGGCAACTGGCCGCAATGCTGCGGGCGGCAACGCAACGCTGAACGGCGCGTCGCTCGATCTCGCAGGCAGCAGCACGTCGGCCAAAGGCGCGCTCACCTTCGCGGCGAACAGCGGCGACCTGAACCTGACCGGCGCAACCACGACGGCAGGCACGACGCTCAACGCGAGCGCGACGGGCAATCTCACGAACGATAACGGCGCGCTGTCGTCGGGAGGCGCGCAGACCATCACAGCGGGCGCGCTCTCGAACCGCAACGGACAGATCGTTTCAGGCTCGACGCTGACAACGGCTGTGACGGGTGCAGTCTCGAACCAGGGCGGCACGATCCAGGCAGCGGGCGCACAGATGCTGCACGTGGGTTCGGTTGACAACATGGGCGGTCACATTGCGTCGCTCAATTCGGACGGCCTGAGTCTCACGGTGAGCGGCCTGCTGAACAACGGCACGGGCGGCAGCATCGGCGGCAACGGGAATGTTGTGTTGCAGGCCGGACAGATCGCGAATGCAGGTTCGATTGCGGCCGTCCAGAACCTGATTGCAACGGCTGTGCAGACCCTGTTCAACACCGGCACGCTCGCGGCGAACGGCAACGCGACGCTGTCAGCCGGTACGACGCTGGCGAACGCGAACACCATCGCGGCCGGAAACGCCGCGTCCATCGCGGCGGCCACATTCGACAATAGCCACGGCACGACACAGGCCGGGCAGTTCACGCTGCACGCGACGAACCTCGTCAACCACGGCGGCAGCATCACGCAGACGGGCACGGCCGCGACAACTGTCGATGTGACCGGCACACTCGACAACACGGGCGGCTCGCTCCAGACCAACGCCGACAGTCTCGCGCTTGGCCCCGCCGCGCTCACGAACGATAACGGCACGATTGCCAGCGCGGGCACGGGAACACTGTCGGTCGCAACGGGCGCGTTGTCGAACAATGGCGGAACCATTGCAACGAATGGCGCGCTCGACGTGCGCGCGGGCGCGGTCTCGAATCGCGGCGGCACACTTGCGGCACAGACGGGCGCGACGTTAAAGCTCGCATCGCTCGACAACAGCGCCGGCGGCTACGTCGCCGCAAAGACGGTATCGGTGACGGATGCGGGCGCACTCAATAACGCGGGCGGGACAATCCAGGCGGACGACGCGCTGGCCGTCTCCGCGCAATCCATCGCCAACGACGGCGGTTCAATCGCGAACGGCGGCACAGGTGCGGCGAGTGTCACGGCGACGGACGCAGTTACGAACACGCGCAACGGTCTGATTGGCGGCAACGGCGGCGTGTCGGTCGCGGGCGGCAGCGTCGACAACTCGGGCGGCACGATCACGGCGGGCGGCGCGGCGTCGGTACAGTCCGGCGGCACGCTCGGCAACCGTGCGGGCATGATCCAGGGCACGGGTAACACGACGGTGTCGGCACAGGGCGCAATCGACAACACGGGCGGGCAGATCGAGGCGGACGGCACCGGGTCAACACTGTCCGTCACAGGCGCGACGCTCGACAACACGAACGGGCGCATCGCAAACACGGGGTCCGGCACGACCACGATCACCGCCAGCACGATCACGAACAGCAACACAGGCGGCGTAGCGGGCGCGGGAACGATTGGCGGCAACGGCGATGTCGCGGTCAACGCACAGACGCTGTCCAGCACGAACGGCGCGCAACTGGTCGCGGGTCATGACCTGACGCTGAACATCGCGCAGCTTACCGACAACACGAACGCGACGCTCTCGGGCGCGAACAAGGTCACGCTCAACGGCCCGAACGCAGCCGTCATCAACGCGGGCGGCTCGATCCACGGTAACGGCGCGCTCACGCTCAACGTCTCAACGCTGGACAACACGAATGGACGCATCGGCAACGATACGGGCAGCGGCGGCAGTATCGGTATTGCTACGGGCGCACTTGCGAACCAGAACGGCGCAATCGGCAGCGACCAGAACCTGAACGTCACGGCAGGCACGCTTACGGGCGACGGCCGAATCGTAGCGGGCAACGACGGAGCCGTGACCATCGGTAGCGACTTTACGCTGACGGGCGCAAACCGGATTCAGGCAAACAACAACCTCACCTTCACGACAGCGGGCAGTTTCACAAACCAGGGCACGCTTGGCGCGGTGAATGCATTGACGGTCAATGCTGCGATCGTCGATAACCAGGCGGGCGCGGATATCAACTCTGCGAACACGACGGTCAACGCCACCAACGCGATCACGAACGCGGGCCGCATCGAAGGCGACAGCGTCACGACACGCAGCGCGTCGCTCTCGAACGTCGCGACGATAGTCGGCAACACGGTCACGCTGAACGCTGGATCGATTGCGAACACGGGCACAGCGGCGGCGATTGCCGCAGCATCGGCCGTCAACCTGTTCGGTTCCGACATCTCGAATACGGGCGGCGCGAACATCTTCAGCCTCGGCGACATCAACATCGCGGCAGGCGCCACGCGCGATGGCAACGGGCTGCTCGCGAACCGCGCGAACTCGGTGACGAACGACCAGTCGACCATCGACGCCCAGGGCAACATCGAAATCGCGACACAGACCCTGACCAACACGCGCCCCGCGCCTGCCGTCGAGACGGTAACCACCGATGTCGAGACGGTTCACCAGACCAAGCGCGACAAATACATGGCCTGTACGCCAACCAACGGCGACAAGGGCTATTGCACCCAGGACATGTGGGACAACGGCTACAAGAATCCGCTCAACGCCACGTTCAGCAGTGCCGATGTGGTGTCGACCGCCAGCGGCCCGAATGCGGTAGACCGCGTGCTTGTCGTCAACGTGAATGGTCAGCAACAAACCATCTACTACAACTCGCTCACGACCAACGGTGACGGCACGGTCACGGTCGCCTACTGGGACGACTACGACCCGCACGTCAACTACGACCCCGCAACCGAGTTCCCCGGCGACAACCAGGCGCACCACCACTACCAGCGCATCGAGTCGGCACGCGATACGACGACCACGACACAGCAGGACAAGGTTACCGGGCCACAGGCGCAGCAGGCGCAGATCATGGCGGGCGGCAACATGGTGCTCGCCAACGTCGGCACGCTGAACAACAGCTTTAGTGCGATTGGCGCGGGCGGCGCGATCCAGATCGGCAGCAGCCAGGCGGATGGCGACGTCGCGAGCGGCAACTATGGCGGCACGACCGTCAACAATACCGGACAGACGCTGTACCAGTATCAGAAGCAGGACATTGTATCGACCTATGCGTGGAACGAGGACATTTCGCGCGACGTCGGTCAGGTGGTCCAGCCCACTGTGATCCTGGCGCCGGTTGCCATCGGTGGCCTGGGCGGCACGATCATCGCGAACAACGCGGTGCAGATCAACGCGACCGACATCAACAACACGAATGTCACGGCGGCGAACTCGGCCACGGGCG
This sequence comes from Paraburkholderia sp. XV, assembly GCF_020177535.1. Classification (NCBI taxonomy): domain Bacteria; kingdom Pseudomonadati; phylum Pseudomonadota; class Betaproteobacteria; order Burkholderiales; family Burkholderiaceae; genus Paraburkholderia; species Paraburkholderia sp. XV. Next base: position 86,188 of record NZ_JAGUUD010000022.1, read on the forward strand.
CAACGGGCGGCACGCTCGGCGCGAACGGAACGGTGGGAGGCATAACGGGCGGCGGCACGCGGACCGTAAATCTCGCGACAGGACAGACGCAGACCATTAACGCGCCGCAATCGGTCACGGGACCGACAGGTTCGCTGAATATCGCGTTGCCGAAAAGCGGCCTCTACACGTTCAACACGGCACCTGGCGCGGCGTATCTGATCGCAACCGATCCGCGCCTGACCAGCTACACGAGCTTCATTTCGAGCGACTACCTGCTCAGGCAACTCGGCTACGACCCGTCGACCGTCGAAAAGCGCCTGGGCGACGGGCTGTATGAAGCACAGTTGATCCGCAATCAGGTCACGCAACTGACGGGCCGCGTGTACCTGCAAGGCTATACGAACAACGAGGACGAGTATCGCGCGCTGATGGACAACGGCGCGAACGTCGCGAAGGAATTCAGCCTGGAACCCGGCATGGCGCTCACAGCCGCGCAGATGGATGCGCTGACGAGCGATATCGTCTGGATGGTGAACCAGACCGTGACGCTGCCGGACGGTAGCACGCAGAACGTGCTCGCACCCGTCGTCTATCTCGCCCATACGCATGCGAACGACCTGCAACCCACGGGCGCGCTGATTACGGCCGACGATGTCGAGATTCACGCGACGGGCAGCGTGACCAACTCGGGGGTCATCAAGGGCAGCACGCAGACGGTCATCAGCGCGACGAACATCGTCAATCGCGGCGGTTCGATTGGCAGCAGCACCGATAACGGGACGACGGTGGTTTCGGCGACCAACGATGTCGTCAACGCATCGGGGCGCATCACGGGCAACCGGGTTGCGGTGCTTGCGGGTCACGATATCGTCAACACGACACTGGTCGATACGGTCGGCGTGAGTTCCACGGTAGGCAACAGCAAGGTCACGCAAACGCTGATCGGCGCGCAAGGCACGATTGCATCGACGGGCGACATGGTGATCGCGGCGGGTCACGACCTGAACGTGCATGGCGCGAACATCGCGGCGGGCGGCAATGCGCAGATTGCAGCGGGCCACGATATCAACGTCGACACCGTCGAGTCGCACGCGTCGCAGTCGGTCACGAAGAACGCCGACAACTTCATGCACGCCGATACGACGCTCAACCAGACGAGCGGCATCAGTGCAGGCGGCAGTCTGGCGATGCAAAGCGGCAACGACATGACGTTCAAGGGCGCGTCGGTCAGCGCCGGAGGCGATATGGCGGTTGTGGCAGGCGGCAACCTGACGGCGACAACGGTGACGAACACGGCCAGCCGAGACGATGTCACGCGCGGCGACAAGACCCGTAGTGGCGAAGATCGCAGCTACGACGAGCAGGCGGTGGGAACGTCGTTCAGCGCGGGCGGCAACGGCACACTCGCTGCGCTCAGTGCGGATACGTCGAAAGGTAACGTGACGCTCACAGGTTCGTCTCTCTCGACGGGCACGGGCGCGTCGACCATCGCAGCCACGGGCAACGTCGATATCAACGAGGCACGCGAGGAACACGACAGCTATTCGGCCGTCGAGTTCAAACGTGGCAGCTTCGTACATGGCTCGACGACGGACCAGATGCAGGACACGCAGGCCAATATCGGAGTCGGCAGTACGGTGTCGGGCAATACGGTGAACGTCAGCGCGGGTAAGGATCTGACCGTCAAAGGCTCGACTGTCGCGGGAACGAACGACGTGACGCTGAATGCGGCAGGAAGCGTGAACATCACCACGTCGCAGGATACGCAGAACGCGTCCAGCTACTACCAGAAACACGAGTCTGGCCTCGGCACAGGCGGCGGCATTGGCATATCGGTCGGCAGCAAGACGCAGACGGATACGACCCATGACGCGACGGTGACGAACAACGGCAGCACGGTCGGCTCGCTTAATGGCAGCCTGAACATCGTCGCGGGCAACGATCTGCACGTCACGGGCAGCGACCTGGTTGCAGAGAAAGACGTGACGGGCACGGGCGCGAACGTGACGATTGATTCGGCACTCGACACGATGCACCACGACGAGACGCACGAGGTCAAGCAAAGCGGGTTCACGCTCGCAATCAAGGCTCCTGTGATCGACGCCGTTTCGAATACGGTCGACCAGGCGCACGCGGCAAGTCGCAGCCAGGATGATCGCGCGGCAGCGCTGCACGGTATGGCAGCAGCCAGCGGCGCAGTCGATTCGCTTGGCGCAGCAGGTGCGGCGTTGGGTCAACTCGCCAACGGTCAGACGCCGTCAGCGAAGATCGAACTCAGCTACGGCAGCAGCCACAGCAAGAGCACGTACACGGAGAACAGTACGACGAACCGGGGTTCGAGTGTGACGGCTGGTGGTACGGCCGCATTCGTCGCGACAGGCAATGGACAGGCCGGAAGCGGCAACATCACCATTGCCGGTTCGAACGTCAACGCGAACGATGTGATTCTTGCTGCGAAGAACCAGG
>NZ_JAGUUD010000230.1:0-4346 GCF_020177535.1 Paraburkholderia sp. XV
CGCCGCTCTTCGTGATCTCGCGCACGTCCGGCTGGGCCGCGCACATCATCGAGCAGCGCGTCGACAACAAGATCATTCGACCCAGCGCAAATTACACGGGTCCCGACGATCTCGCGTTCGTGCCGCTCGCGAAGCGCGCCTGACCGGGCAACTCGACTCCTGGAAGTGCGGTGCGAGAGCCGCAATCCTGTTCGGCCTTGGTTCGTCATACCCGCGAGCCAAGGCTGCTTTTTATGCGCTCTTTATGTTTGCGCCGCTACACCCGGCGCGCGCTGAAGCGCTACACTTCGCAAGAAACACGTGGACGGCAAGCCCGGCCACCACACGGAGCCAGGCGTGTTCACGCACGCCGGTTCACGATCAATATCGCATGTGTCCCTACGCCATGAATACTGCACACCGCAAACCGCTGCCCGGCACTTCGCTGGATTACTTCGACACGCGCGCCGCGATCGACGCGATCCAGCCGGGCGCTTATGACAAGCTGCCCTACACGTCGCGCGTGCATGCCGAGAACCTCGTGCGCCGCTGCGATTCCGCGACGCTGACCGATTCGCTGCGGCAGATTATCGAACGCAAGCGCGAGCTGGATTTTCCGTGGTTTCCTGCGCGCGTCGTGTGTCATGACATTCTCGGCCAGACGGCGCTCGTCGATCTCGCGGGACTGCGCGATGCGATTGCCGATCAGGGCGGCGACCCGGCCAAGGTGAACCCCGTCGTGCCCGTTCAGCTGATCGTCGATCACTCGCTCGCTGTCGAGTGCGGCGGCTTCGACCCGGATGCGTTCGCGAAGAACCGCGCAATCGAAGACCGGCGCAACGAAGACCGCTTCGACTTCATCAACTGGACCAAGAAGGCATTCAAGAACGTCGACGTGATCCCGCCGGGCAACGGCATCATGCACCAGATCAATCTGGAGCGGATGTCGCCCGTCATTCATGCTGCCGATGGCGTCGCGTATCCCGACACGCTCGTCGGCACGGACAGCCATACGCCGCACGTCGATGCGCTCGGCGTGATTGCCGTCGGCGTCGGCGGGCTGGAAGCGGAGAACGTGATGCTGGGCCGCGCATCGTGGATGCGCTTGCCGGATATCGTCGGCGTCGAGCTGTCGGGCAAACGTCAGCCGGGCATCACCGCAACCGATATCGTGCTCGCGTTGACGGAATTCCTGCGTAAGGAAAAAGTAGTCGGCGCGTATCTGGAGTTTCGGGGCGAAGGTGCGTCGAGCCTCACGCTCGGCGACCGCGCGACGATCTCCAACATGGCGCCAGAATACGGCGCGACGGCCGCGATGTTCTTCATCGACGAACAGACCATCGACTATCTGCGCCTCACGGGCCGCGACGACGCACAGGTGAAGCTCGTCGAAACGTATGCGAAAGCGGCTGGCCTGTGGGCCGATTCGCTCAAGCATGCCGAATATGAGCGCGTGCTCAGGTTCGATCTGTCGTCGGTGGTGCGCAACATGGCGGGGCCGTCGAATCCGCACAAGCGTCTGCCGACCTCCGATCTCGCTGAACGCGGCATCGCCGGCAAATGGGAAGAAGTGCCGGGGCAGATGCCCGACGGCGCCGTCATCATCGCGGCGATCACGAGCTGCACCAATACGAGCAATCCGCGCAACGTGATCGCGGCGGCCTTGCTCGCGCGCAACGCGAATGCATGCGGATTGAAGCGCAAGCCGTGGGTGAAGTCGTCGCTGGCGCCGGGATCGAAGGCCGTCGAATTGTATTTGCAGGAAGCGAACCTGCTGCCGGATCTGGAGAAACTCGGCTTCGGCATCGTCGCGTTCGCGTGCACGACATGCAACGGCATGTCGGGCGCGCTCGATCCCACAATCCAGCAGGAGATCATCGACCGCGATCTGTACGCGACAGCCGTGCTGTCGGGCAATCGCAACTTCGATGGCCGCATTCATCCGTATGCGAAGCAGGCGTTTCTCGCGTCGCCGCCGCTCGTCGTCGCGTATGCGATTGCAGGGACGATCCGTTTCGACATCGAGCGCGATGTGCTCGGCACCGACAAGGACGGCAAACCGGTTTATCTGAAGGACATCTGGCCGAGCGATGAGGAAATCGACGAGATCGTCAGGCAGAGCGTGAAGCCCGAGCAGTTCCGCAAGGTCTACGAGCCGATGTTCGCCGTCACGGCCGCGAGTGGCGAGCCGATCAGCCCGCTCTACGACTGGCGCGCGCAAAGCACGTACATTCGCCGTCCGCCGTATTGGGAAGGCGCGCTGGCAGGCGAACGTACGTTGCGAGGCATGCGCCCGCTCGCCGTGCTCGGCGACAACATCACGACGGACCACCTCTCGCCGTCGAACGCGATTCTCGCCAACAGCGCAGCGGGCGAATACCTCACGAAAATGGGCCTGCCCGAAGAGGACTTCAACTCGTATGCGACGCATCGCGGCGACCACCTCACCGCGCAGCGCGCGACGTTCGCCAATCCGACGTTGATCAATGAAATGGCAATCGTCGATGGTCAGGTGAAAAAGGGATCGCTGGCACGCATTGAACCGGAGGGCAAGGTCACGCGCATGTGGGAAGCCATCGAAACCTACATGGGCCGCAAGCAGCCGCTCATCATCATCGCGGGCGCGGACTATGGCCAGGGCTCGTCACGCGACTGGGCGGCGAAAGGCGTGCGGCTCGCGGGTGTCGAAGCGATCGTGGCGGAAGGCTTCGAGCGCATTCACCGCACGAACCTGATCGGCATGGGCGTGCTGCCGCTCGAGTTCAAGCCGGGCGTGAACCGGCTCGCGCTGGGTATCGACGGGACCGAGACGTATGACGTGATCGGCGAGCGCAAGCCGCGCGCGGATCTGACGCTCGTGATTCATCGCAAGAACGGCGAGCGCATCGACGTGCCCGTCACGTGCCGTCTGGATACGGCGGAGGAAGTGTCTATTTACGAAGCGGGCGGCGTGTTGCAGCGCTTTGCGCAGGACTTCCTGGAGTCGTCCAAGGCAGCCGCCTGAGACGGATCGTCACCAGCTTCAACAGGATCAAAACACATGGCACACGCATCTCAGATCAAGATTCCCGCCACGTATATGCGCGGCGGCACCAGCAAAGGCGTGTTCTTTCGCCTGAAGGATTTGCCCGAAGCGGCTCAAGTGCCGGGCGCCGCGCGCGATGCGTTGCTGCTGCGCGTGATCGGCAGCCCCGATCCTTACGGCAAGCAGATCGACGGCATGGGCGGCGCGACGTCGAGCACCAGCAAGACGGTGATCGTCGCGAAGAGCAGCAGGCCGGACCATGATGTGGATTATCTGTTCGGGCAGGTGTCGATCGACAAGCCGTTTGTCGACTGGAGCGGGAATTGCGGAAATCTGTCGGCGGCCGTGGGACCGTTTGCGATCAGCGGCGGGCTTGTCGATCCGGAGCGTGTGCCCGATAACGGCGTGGCTGTCGTGCGTATCTGGCAGGCGAATATCGGCAAGACGATCATCGCGCATGTGCCGATTGTGAATGGCGCCGTGCAGGAAACGGGGGATTTCGAGCTTGATGGCGTGACGTTTCCTGCTGCGGAGGTGCGACTGGAGTTTCTGGACCCGGCTGCGGAGGAAGAAGGCGCGGAAGGTGCGATGTTCCCGACGGGCAATGTCGTCGACGATCTTGAAGTGCCTGGTGTCGGCACGTTGAAGGCGACGATGATCAATGCGGGTATTCCGACGATCTTCGTCAATGCCGAGGCGATTGGTTATACGGGCACGGAGTTGCAGGATGCCATCAATAGCGACGACGCGGCGCTGAAGAAGTTCGAGACGATTCGCGCGCATGGGGCGCTGCGGATGGGGTTGATCAAGAGTCTCGACGAGATCGCGACACGGCAGCATACGCCCAAGGTGGCGTTCGTGGCGCGGCCGGCGGGTTATGTCGCTTCGAGCGGCAAGGCCGTTGCTGCTGATGATGTCGATCTGCTGGTGCGCGCCATGTCGATGGGGAAGCTTCATCACGCGATGATGGGGACGGCGGCTGTTGCTATTGGCACGGCTGCGGCTATTCCTGGCACGTTGGTGAATCTTGCCGCTGGCGGTGGGGAGAGGGAAGCTGTGCGGTTCGGGCATCCTTCCGGGACTTTGCGGGTTGGCGCGGTGGCGATGCTCGAAGACGGCGCGTGGGCCGTTAAGAAGGCCGTCATGAGCCGGAGTGCGCGGGTTTTGATGGAGGGATGGGTTCGAGTGCCGGGGTAGGTTTTTTTTGTCTGCGACGCTGGTGGGGTGCTGGTGCTTTTTTCTGATTTTGGGGGTTTGCGCTTGGGTTTGCGTTTGGGTTTGCGTTTGCGCTTTCGCTGGCATCCGCGATTCGTTAGCTCGCTTCACGCGTCGCCCCTGTGCG
>NZ_JAGUUD010000231.1:0-4222 GCF_020177535.1 Paraburkholderia sp. XV
CCGCCCCGCACAGGGGCGACGCGTGAAGCACGCTAACGAATCGCGGATGCCAGCGCAAAGGCCAGAACAAGCAACCTGCGGATGCCAGCGAAAGCAAAAGCAAAAGGCGGATGCCAGCGCAAAGACCGAAAACACCAAACCAGCAACACTCGCACCGAAACATCTCAACCCGGCTGCCCCGCGCAGAGGCCCCAAAAATCCAAAAACCCAAAAACCCAAAAACCACACCAACAATATCCCCACAACAACACAAAAAACCACATCTACGGAATAATGTCGGCTTTAGCCCGACACCCATGGAAACCCTCATCGTCCTGCTCGTCCTGCTTTCCGCCATGCTCCATGCGAGCTGGAACGCTTTCCTGCGGCTGGCCGAAGATCGCATCTGGCTGCTCGGCATGATGTCGATCCCCTACCTCGCCGTGAGCGCGATCGGTGTGATCGTCCTGCCCCTTCCCGCGCCCGCCGCATGGCCCTACATAGCCGCATCGGTCGTGCTGGAATTCGGCTATTGCCTCGCGCTCGTGCGCGCTTACCGCAGCGGCGACTTCGGACAGATCTATCCGATCGCGCGCGGACTGTCGCCCTTGCTGGTGTTCGCCGGCGCCCTCGTGTTCGCGCACGAAACCTTGAAGCCGCTCGCGGCAACAGGCGTCGCGCTGGTGTCGATCGGTATCGTGTCGCTCGCGTTTCGCCGCGACATGCGCTTCTCCGGCGAAAGCGTGCCCTACGCTCTGCTCACGGGTCTTTTCATCTCGGCATACTCCGTCGTCGACGGAATCGGCGCGCGCGTCGCGGGTAACGGACTCAGCTACATCATGTGGGTCTATCTGCTGTGGAACGTGCCGCAGTTTCTGCTCGTGTGGCACTGGCGCGGCGGCGCAAAAGGACTCTTCACGTCGCGTGAAACGATGATGAAAGGCATGCTGTCAGGCGTGATCGCACTGGTCGCGTATTGCCTCATCATCGAGGCCTATCGCTATCTGCCCATCGCCATGGTCTCCGCGCTGCGCGAACTCAGCTCGATTTTCGCGGTGCTGATCGGCTTCTCGTTCATGCACGAAAAACTGACCGCGCGCCGCGTGTTCGCCTGCACGCTCGTCACGCTCGGCGCAGTGCTGATTCGCCTCTAACGCGCACGCGGCTCACGCGAAAAGCGGCAACGTCGCGTCGATCGCATCCGCGAGCGTGTCGAATGCGGGAGCGATCTCCTCGTCGGGCACGCACGCATAGCCGATCAGCAACCCCGACTGCGCCCGCGACGGTTGCGCGTAATACCCGGACAACGCACGCACGACAATATTGCGCTCGAGCGCAGCCGCCGCCACTGCGCGGTCATCCGTGCCTTCGGGCAGTTGCATCACGAGATGCAGCCCCGCGTCGCCGCCGACAGCCGGCAATGCATCGCCATAACGCCGCGCCGCGGCATCAAGCAGGGTCGAGCGGCGCTGCCCGTAAAGCGTGCGCATCTTGCGGATGTGCGACGTGAAATGCCCCTCGGCGATGAACTCCGCGAGCATCGCCTGCTGCAGTAACTGCCCTTCGCGATACAGCTCGGCACTCGCCGTCGCGAAGCTCTCCGCCAGCGCCTCGGGCACCACGAGATAGCCGATCCGCAGTCCCGGGAACAGCGTCTTGCCGAAGCTGCCTACGTAAATCACCTGCCCCGCCGTATCGAGCCCTTGCAGCGAAGCAAGCGGCCGGCTCCCGTAGCGGTACTCGCTGTCGTAGTCGTCCTCGATGATCCAGCACTGGTTCTGCCGCGCGTATTCGAGCAGCATGCGGCGGCGCGCGAGGCTCATCACCATGCCGAGCGGGTACTGGTGCGACGGCGTTACAAGGATCAGCTTCGGCGGATGCGCGAGATCGTCGGGCGACGGATTGATGCCTTCGTCGTCGATGGAAATCGGGCGCGACTTGAGGCCCGAAACGTGCATGACGCTGCGCACGCCCCAATAACATGGGTCTTCCGTCCAGATAACGTCGCCGGGATCGGACAGCAGACGCACGGCGAGATCGACGGATTGGTGAATGCCCGTCGTGATGATGATCTGCTCGGGCGTGCACCGCACCGAGCGCGACGTGCGCAGATAGTCCGCCAGCGCGTGGCGCAGCAAGGACAGGCCGCCGCCGGGGGCGTAGGTCAGCAGATCGGGCCGCAGACGCCGCCAGTACTTGTTGTGCAAGCGGCTCCAGACGCGCGCCGGAAAGCGCGTGACATCGGGCACGCCCGGCATGAACGCGCCCCATTGCCGCTTCGACACGCCCGCGCTGGCGATCAGCCGCGAACCGCGCTGCGACAACGCGCGTGCGGCAGGCTGTTGCGCGTGCAGCGGCGACTTCGAATGTGTCGGCGGCAACGCCTGCTGCAACTGCTGTACGGGCGCGGAAACAGGCGCAGTCTGTCCATCTGTCGAGCCGACGATTTCATCCGGCGACGTATCGGCGACGAATGTGCCGCGCCCCGTCGCCGACGTGACATAGCCCTCCAGCGCAAGCTGCTCGTAGACCTGCGTGACGGTATTGCGCGCGATGCCCAGTTCGTTGGCCAGCAGCCGCGACGACGGCACCTTGCTGCCGGCGGGCAGTTCGCGCGTCAGAATGGCCTGTTGCAGCAGCCGATGCAGCTGCCGGTAGATCGGCAGACCGTTGCCGCGGTCCAAGCGCTGGGCCAACCAGTCGGACAAAACACTCGCGCGCATGAATTGGCTCCTTATTTTTTACCGAAATGGCTCTGAAATTTGGAGCCAAATCTGATTATAGTCGCTGCATGTGCCGCGATGAACGCGAGCGCCCGAACGAACCCCAAACAGGAGATCTCCGTGAAGAATGCTGAACTGAAGAGCCGCAAGGACGCCGCGACCCCGCGCGGCGTGGGCGTGATGTGTGATTTCTACGCCGCGCGCGCTGAGAATGCGGAGCTGTGGGACGTCGAGGGCCGCCGCTACATCGATTTCGCGGCGGGCATCGCGGTGTGCAACACGGGCCACCGTCATCCGAAGATCGTCGAGGCTGTGCGCGCGCAACTGGACAACTTCACGCACACGGCTTATCAGATCGTGCCGTACGCGTCGTATGTCGAGCTGGCCGAGAAGATCAACCAGCGCGCGCCGGGCGACTATCCGAAGAAGACGGCATTCTTCACGACGGGCGCCGAGGCTGTCGAAAACGCGATCAAGATCGCGCGCGCCGCGACGGGCCGTCCGGGCGTGATCGCGTTCACGGGCGGCTTTCATGGCCGCACGATGATGGGCATGGCGCTGACGGGCAAGGTTGCGCCGTACAAGCTGAACTTCGGCCCGTTCCCGGCCGACGTCTTCCACGCGCCGTTCCCGAATCCGCTGCACGGCGTGACGACGGCGGACTCGTTGAAGGCGATCGAATTCCTCTTCAAGGCCGACATCGATCCGAAGCGCGTCGCGGCGATCATTTTCGAGCCGGTGCAAGGCGAAGGCGGTTTCTATCCGGCGCCTGCCGAGTTCGTGCGCGCGCTGCGCAAGCTGTGCAACGAGCACGGCATTCTGCTGATCGCCGATGAAGTGCAAACGGGGTTTGCGCGCACGGGCAAGCTGTTTGCGATGCATCACTACGACGTCGTGCCTGATCTGATGACGATGGCAAAGAGCCTGGCGGGTGGCATGCCGCTGTCGGGTGTGGTCGGTCGTGCGGACGTGATGGATGCTGCTGCGCCCGGCGGGTTGGGCGGCACGTATGCCGGCAATCCGTTGGCGGTGGCTTCGGCGCTTGCCGTGCTCGATATCATCGATGAAGAGAAGCTCTGCGAGCGGGCTGTTTTGCTTGGTGACCGGTTGAAGGCGCGGTTGACCGCGTTGCAGGCGGAAGTGCCGCAAATTGCCGATGTGCGCGGGCCGGGCGGGATGGTGGCGGTTGAGTTCTGCAAGCCCGGCAGTTCCGATGCGGATGCTGATTTCACCAAGCGGGTGCAGGCGCGGGCGCTCGAGCGTGGGTTGTTGCTGCTCGTTTGTGGTGTCTATTCGAATGTTGTTCGGTTCTTGTTCCCGCTGACTATTCAGGATTCTGTCTTCGATGAGGCGGTTTCGATTCTCGAAGAAGTGTTGAAGGAGACTGTCGGCGTTACGGTCTGATTTTTTTGCCTGCGGCGGCTGTTCTTGGTCGCCGTTTTTGTTTTTGTGGTTGGTCGGGGATGCTGGGTGGTTTTGGTTTTTTTGCTGGTGTCCGCGATTTGCTTTTGCTTTTGCTG
>NZ_JAGUUD010000232.1:0-4009 GCF_020177535.1 Paraburkholderia sp. XV
GCAAAGAAAAGTAGGTGCCGCCCCGCACAGGGGCGACGCCTGAAGCTAGATAACGAATCGCGGATGCCAGCGACAGCGACAGCGAAAGCGACAGCGACAGCGAAAGCGACAGCGAAAGCGAATCGCGGATGCCAGCGCAGAGCCATAACTCGAATGCCATCGCAGATACTACTACCCACCCCCACCGCATGCGCAGCAAAAACCAAAACATCAAACCCCCAAATACGCCCTCCTCACCCCCTCATCCCGCGCGAGCTCACGCATCGCGCCATCATACTGAATCTGACCTTTCTCAAGCACATACACGCGGTCACTAACAAGCTCAGCGAAATGAAAGTTCTGCTCAGACAGAAGAACAGACAACCCCTCGCGTTTCAGCTCAAGAATCATATTAGCCATCTGCTCGACGATCACGGGCGCCACACCCTCCGACGGCTCATCGAGCAACACCAGATAAGGATTCCCCATCAGCGTCCGCGACACAGTAAGCATCTGCTGCTCGCCACCGCTCATCTGCCCGCCGAGACGCCGCGGCATCTCACCAAGATTCGGAAACAGCTCGAACAGCTTGCCGGGCGTCCACGCCGGCGCCCCCACGCGCGCGGGCTGCCGCCCCGTGTCGAGATTCTCCATCACAGTGAGACCAGAGAACACCCGACGATCCTCAGGCACATAACCAAGCCCCATCCGGGCAATCCGATGCGGCGGCAACGCAGAGATATCGGCCCCATCGAAATGAATCACGCCTTCACGACGCGCCATCAGCCCCATGATCGACTTCATCGTCGTCGATTTGCCGGCGCCATTGCGGCCCATCAGCGCGACCACTTCGCCGCGCCCCACTTCGAGGCTCACGTCGAAGAGGATTTGCGCGCGCCCATAGAACGCATTCAATCCATCGACTTTCAGCAGCGGTGCGTTCATGTGCGCGACTCCGTGCGTGGCTCGCCGCCATCGCGCGATAACGCCGCGCGTGGCTGGAACGTCTTGCCCGTGCCGAAGTAGACCGCCTGCACGTTGGCGTCGTTGCGTATCGTGTCCGCGTCGCCCTGTGCGATCAGCTTGCCGCGCGCCAGCACGATAATCCGGTCCGCAGTCGAAAATACGACGTCCATGCTGTGCTCGGTGAACAGCACGCCGATTTGACGCTCGGCGGAAAGACGCTTCGTCAGCGCCATCAGCTCGGCGCGCTCCTGCGGCGCCATGCCTGCCGTCGGCTCGTCCATCAGCAGCAGCTTGGGTCGGTTCGCAAGCGCGATGGCCATCTCGACGCGCTTCACGTCGCCATAGGCAAGCACGCTGCACGCGCGCCGCGCATGGGCCGTCATGCCGACCTGTTCCAGCAACGCCATCGCCTCGTCCGCGAAGTGCGACGCCGCTGGTTTCCACAATCCGTATAGACGCTTTTCGCGCGATACGAGCGCCATCTGCACGTTTTCCAGCACGGTCATCGAGTTGAAGGTCGCCGCGACCTGGAACGTGCGGCCGACACCCCGCCGCCATATCTCACGCGGCCGCATGCCGACCAGCTCATGTCCGTCCAGCATCACGGAGCCGCGCGCCGGACGCAGCTGTCCGTTGACGATGTTGAAGCATGTCGATTTGCCCGCGCCGTTCGGGCCGATCAAGGCGAGCAGCTCGCCGGGCTTCACGTCGAACGAAACGTCGTCGACGGCTTTCACGCCGCCGAATGACATCGACAGGTTCGATACGCGCAGAAGGCTCATTGGCGGCCTCCTGCCTGTACGTCATCGCGCTCGAAGCGCTCGCGCACGAAACCCACGATGCCTTGCGGAAACGCAATCACCAGCAACAGGATCGCCATGCCAAGCAGCGCCTGCCAGTAGTCGGTCTGACGCGCGACGGCGTCCTGCAGCCACGTGAACAGCGCCGCGCCCGCGACGGGCCCCGTCAAGGTCTGGATGCCGCCGAGCAACACCATCACGAGTCCGTCGACGGAACGGCTCACGCTGATCACTTCCGGCGAGATCGTGCCTTTGGAAAACGCGTACAGCGAGCCGGCAAGCCCGCAGAACAGCGACGCAATCACGAACGCCGCCCATTGCACGCGTTTCGTGTCGATGCCGATGGCTTCCGCGCGCAGCGCCGAATCGCGGGACGCGCGCATCGCAAATCCGAGCGGCGAGAACAGCATGCGGCGCAGCAGCCACACGCCGAGCACGGCAAACGCGAGCGTCAGGTAGTAATAGGCGACGGGCGACGATAACCAGTTCGACGGCCACAGCCCGAGAATGCCGTTGCTGCCGCCCGTCACGTCATCCCACTGATACACGACGGACCAGACGATCTGCGCGAACGCGAGCGTGAGCATCGCCAGATACACGCCCGACAGGCGCACGCAAAACCAGCCGAACACCAGTGCGCCGAGCACGGCGAGGAGCGGCCCGAGAACGAGCGCGGCTTCCATCGGCAGATCGAGTACTTTCAGAAAGAGCGCTGCACCGTATGCGCCGAGGCCGAAGTACGCGGCATGACCGAACGAATGCATGCCGCCCGGTCCCATGATGAAGTGCAGGCTTGCCGCGAACAGCACGGCAATCAGAATTTCGACGAGCAGCACGGGCATGTACGGAAACGCGCCGGCGGCCAGCGGCGCGAGCACGAGCATCGCTAGCACGCATGCCCCGAGCCACTTGAACTGGCTGGACGCGGGCTTCAATGGCATGTCGGCGGGCGCTGCCGCGCGAACCGTCGACGTCGCGCGTCCCAACAGGCCCCACGGCCGCACGACGAGCACGACGGCCATCACGACAAATTCCGCGACCAGCGTGAAGCGGCTCAACGAGAAGTCGATGCCGAACAGCGACACATGTCCGATGCCGATGCACAGCGCCTTGATCTCCGCGATCAGCAGTGCCGCGACGAACGCGCCCGGAATCGAGCCCATCCCGCCGACCACGACGACGACGAACGCGTTGCCGATCGTTTCGAGATCGAGCGACAGATTGGCCGACATGCGCGGCCCTTGCAGCGCGCCGCCCAACCCCGCGAGAAACGCGCCGACGAAGAACACGCCCGTGAACAGCCACGCCTGGTTGATGCCGAGCGCGCCGAGCATCTCGCGATCCTGCGTCGCTGCGCGCACGAGCGTGCCCCAGCGCGTGCGCGTCAACGCGTACCACAGCAACAGGAGCACGAGCGGTCCGATTACGATCAATGCGATGTCCCAAGTCGGCAGTTGATGGCCGAGCAGTTCGACGGCGCCGGACAGATGCGGCGCGCGCGGGCCGAACAGGTCCTGCGGTCCCCAGATTGCGAGGGCGGCGTCGCGGAAGATCAGGACGAGCGCGAATGTCGCGAGCAGATGGAACAGCTCGGGCGCCTTGTAGATGCGTCTCAGCACGATCAACTCGACGAGCGCGCCGAGTACGCCGATCACGAGCGCGGAGGCGAGCATCGACAGCCAGAAGCCGATGACGCTGCTCGTGCCGAAGCGGCTCGCGATGCTGTAGGCAACGTAGACACCTAGCATGTAGAACGAGCCGTGCGCGAAGTTGACGATGCGCGTGACGCCGAAGATCAGCGACAGGCCCGCTGCGACGAGGAAGAGCGCCGAGGCGTCGGCGAGTCCGTTGATCAGTTGGACTAGCAGGTTGGGGAGCATTTTTGCCTGGCGGCGGGTGGATGGGGTGCGGGTTTGGCTTCGGGTTATGTCGGGCGACAGGTATACCGGAAATGTTTTTGGTTTGCAGGGGTTTTTTGATCTGCGATCGGGCGGGGCTTCTTTATTCGCATCCGCGAGGCTTTGGCGGTGGGCTTTCTGCCTTTTGTGCTGGGATCCGCGTTTGCACCTTCGCGGCGCGGGCGTTGGTTTTTGGTTTGCTTGTGCGTGCGCTGGGTGTTTGCATTTTCGCTGGCATCCGCCGATTTGACTTTTCGCTGGCATCCGCCGATTTGCCTTTTCGCTGGCATCCGCGAATTGTTAGCGTGCTCCACACGTCGCCCCTGTGCGGGGCGGCACCTACTTTTCTTTGCCGCCGCAAAGAAA
>NZ_JAGUUD010000233.1:0-3929 GCF_020177535.1 Paraburkholderia sp. XV
CTTCATCGGTGATCTCGTCGAGCGAATCGTAGGTCATCTGATAGGCCGCGTTGTTGACGACAATGTCGATCCGTCCGAACTCCGCCATTGCGCGCTCGACGATGCCGCTGCATTGGGCGGTGTCCCTGATATCACCTGGCATCAGCACCGCACGGCGACCGGCCTTTTCGACCCAGCGCTGCGTCTCGCGTGCGTCATCGTGCTCGTTCAGATAAGAGATCAGCACGTCCGCCCCTTCGCGGGCGAAGGCGATCGCCACGGCGCGCCCAATGCCGCTGTCGCCGCCCGTGATGATCGCCGCCTTGCCTGCGAGCCGGTTGTGCCCGACATAGCTCTCTTCGCCGTGATCGGGCTGCGGAGTCATCGGCGCGGTAAGGCCCGGCACAGCGTCTTGCTGTTGCGGCGGGAAAGGCGGCGCTGCATATTTGGTTCCGGTCATTGCTTGCTCCCATGAAATTGCGGCGTGCCGGCTTGCACGGTCGTGTCATGTGTCTAGCAAGCGCCCGGCCCGCTGGATCCGCGACCTGCCGCCTCCGGCGTTCTCCGTCTGCGTAGCCTTCCGCGGACGGCAGACGACGCGTGGCACGCCAGGCGGAATGCCCATTGCTTGCAGCGTGTCGGAGCGCCCGCCAGCGACACCTGTAAAGGAAGCACCGATGCCAGCATCGACAGAAACGAGCAGCAAGGCCATGCACCGGACGCTACGCGACGTGTTTGGTTTCGATTCGCTGCGTCCGGGACAACGCGAGATTATCGACAGCGTGATGCAGGGACACGACACGCTCGCCATCATGCCGACGGGTGCTGGCAAATCGCTGTGCTACCAGCTGCCCGCCATGCATCTGAGCGGCCTGACCCTCGTCGTATCGCCGTTGATCGCATTGATGAAGGATCAACGCGACAAACTGCTCGCCGCCGACGTGCAGGCGCTGCAGATCAACAGCACGCTGAGCGCCGCCGAGGAACGGCAGACGTATGAAAACCTGACCACCGCCGCGCGCGCGATTGTGTTCGTCACACCCGAGCAACTCGCCAAACCGACGCTGCTGGAAGCGCTTCAAGGGCGTCGCGGCCCATGCGCGCAACCACGTGTGAGTCTGATCGTGGTCGACGAAGCTCACTGCATCTCGCAGTGGGGACACGACTTCAGGCCGGCCTTCCTGCAGATCGCCGACGCGGTGCGCAGCCTGGGAGGTCCGCCCGTGCTCACACTCACGGCGACGGCGACGACGGCTGTCGTCGACGATATCGTGCGCACGCTCGGCATGCGCGAGGCGCGCGTGCTGCACACAGGCGTCTATCGGCCGAATCTGCGGTACAGCGTGACGCAGGTGTCGGTCGCGGGCACCAAAGGACGTGCATCCGCGCGTTCCGCGCAGGCGAAGCTCGCAGCGCTTCGCGCGTTGCTCGAGTCGCGCGGCGACGCCGGGATCATCTACACGGCGACGGTGCGCGAAGCGGAACGGCTGGCGGCGGCCGTGCGCGAATGGGGCGTGCCGGCTGCCCTTTATCACGGCCGAATCGGTTCCCGCGAGCGGCATGACGCACAAGACCGCTTCATGCGCGGCGACGTGCGTGTGATGATCGCGACCAATGCGTTCGGCATGGGCATCGACAAGGCCGACATACGTTTCGTCGTGCATGACCAGATGCCGGGCAGTATCGATGCGTACTATCAGGAAAGCGGGCGCGCCGGCCGCGACGGGGAAGCTGCCGATTGCATCCTGCTGTTCGATCTGAACGACAGGCGTGTGCAGCAGTTCCTGCAGCTTGGCCGCTATCCGGAGCGCGAACTCGTCGAGCGGGTGCGCGAGGCGCTGGGCAAGCACGACGACGGCACCGCGACGGGCATCAGCGCGGACGACCTCGCGCGCATGCTCCCGGACATCGGGCGCAACAAACTGCTGGTGGCGCTGAAAATTCTGCTCGACGCAGGGCTTGCGCGTCGCAATCGCGCGCGCCGCTATCTGCGCCGCGACGGCGCGCCGGGCAGCGATGCGCTTGCCACAGCGCTGCAACGGTACGACGAACTGGCGAAGCGCGATGGCGAGGCACTTCAACAGATGATCGACTATGCGCAAACGGGCGGTTGCCGCTGGCACACCATACTCGAGCACTTCGGCTTTGCCGACGAGGTCGACGGGTGCGGCACATGCGACAACTGCCGGAACCCGCCGCACGTCGAACCATTTCAGGCGCCCGTGAAGGCGATAGCGCCGGCTCGGGACGGGACGATGAATGCCGCGTCCAGCACGCGCGAGCGGCCGCACTGTTTTACGCGCGGCCAGTGCGTGCGGGTGCGCAAGTACGGGACGGGCCAGGTAACGTTCGCAACGACAGACCAGGTGGCCGTGCTGTTTCCTGATGGAACCACGCGCACCTTTCTCGCCCGATTCGTCAAGGCCGCTGCATGAACAGGACGTCCGGCGTGGAGCGTTCGGGCACCGCTTCGAAGCCCATGCTCGCATACAGGGCCGCGGCGCGGTCGTTTCCGCGTGCAACCCGGAGCGTCGCGCGGGCTGCGCCCGTTGACGCCATCCCTTGTGCGACGAGTGCCTGCACGAGATAACGTCCGATGCCTCTGCTGCGGCAGCGCGGCGACACGATGACCCGTCCGATATGAACTGCGCCCGGCTCGATCACCCAGAATTGCCCGAATCCGGCTACGGCCTCTCCTTCAACCAGGGTGAAACTCCGCTGCCCTTCTTTCACGAGTTCTGTCGCCACGACATCACACTGTGGAGGAAAGGCGATAGCAGGCCCCGCCCATTGACGGCAGACGGTCGCATCGGTGATCCACGAACAGATCTCGGGGTAATCGGTGGCGACCGTCCGCCTTATCTGTCGATCCATCGACACGCACTCCTTCTTCAACACCTGGCCATTTGAGCATCGCACGTACCACGCAACGGGCACAGCATTGCGAAGCCGAAAGTGGAATGCCGATTGCGGCACCGCAAAACGGCGAGCCGTTTCGCCATCGACCAAGGTATTCCACCCTGAAGGAGTTCAACATGAGCGAAGGTCTCATTGCTTTGCCCAACGATGTACCCAACACGGTTCGCGAACACGACGCGTGGCCCGTCAACCAGTTGAGCGATCTGGCGCAGCTGTGCGTCGAGACGGCCGGGCGGATTGCGGAACTGAACAGCAAGGCGATACATGCGTCGCTCGATGAGCAGCGGGCAGTCGCGCTAGAGGCTGCCAACGAGTATTCGCCGTTTGGCGCGTGGCGTTTGCAGACCAGTTTTGCGCTGGCGGGCACCGCAAAAGCGGCTGCCTATTGGCGGCATCTGAATGAGATCGCACTGGACGCGTTCGTCGACGCCGTTGGCGGCGCCGAGAGCCGTATCAACAGCACGTTCATGGCGCTGCACGGTTCACTCGACGAAGCGACTTCCGGCGTACGCGCGTCGCTGCTCGGCGATGTTCCGTCCACGCCCGACGCTCGTGCGCGCGCGGCGCAGATCATTCACGGTTCGACACGGGGTTAGCCGATGCGCTCGCAGTGAGGACAACGCTGTCGTCCCGACCGCGGCCATCATTTCCGCCCGGGGAGCCGGCGATGCGCTGCCGGCCCAGGCGGAACGGAAACAACGTCGCGGCGGCCCGTCATGCGACGCGCACGGCCAATCAAGGCTCGAGTTTCACCTTGATCCAGCCCGGCTCGCGTGCATCGAATGCCTGATAGGCTTCGATCGCATTTGTGATCGGCTCGCGCTGCGTCAGTACCGAAATCGGATCGAACGACCCGTTCGCTACGAAACAGTGAAGCAGCAAGCGCGGCTCCCGCAGTTCGCGCACGCACAGGCATCGCGCTTGCGCTGTTGACGAACCGCGAGCCGGCGTGCGGCCGTTCGCGTAGCACTCGCATTGAATCAACGGAGGACACGCATGTCGCAGCATCCCGCCCATTCGCAGGATCAACG
>NZ_JAGUUD010000234.1:0-3899 GCF_020177535.1 Paraburkholderia sp. XV
AACACGGGCTGGCGGTGTGAGCCGCTTTCTTTTGCCTACTTTTCTTTGCGGCGGCCGTAACTATTCAGCGCTTGTAAACTGCTACCAGGATGTGCATAGTGAGGGGCATGACGAAGATGCCCGACATCAAGGAGCTGACACCGGAGCAGAAGGACGCACTTATCATTGATCTGGTGAGGCGTCTGAACGAGCTCGAGGCAAAGCTTGAGAAGGACAGTCATAACTCCAGCAAGCCGCCGTCAAGCGATGGTCCGAAGCGCAAGCCAAAGTCATTGCGTAACACGAGCGACGCCAGGCCGGGCGCCCAACCGGGGCACAAAGGCAAGACGCTCAAACGCGTTGCGCAAGCCGATCACATCGAGATTCACCCGGTGGCGCGGGTATGCGATAAATGTGGCAACCGCATCGCGGCAGCCAGCGTGGCCGTGTTGCCCGAAGGCCGCCAGGTGATTGATCTGCCGCCCACGCGCTTTGAGGTGACTGAACATCGCGTGCAGATCGCACAGTGCCGCTGCTGCGGCAAGCAGCATTCGGGGGCATTTCCCAAGGGCGTGAGCCAGGCGGTTCAGTACGGCCCCCAGATTCGCGCCGCAGCCGTCTATCTGACGCAATACCAGCAGTTGCCGGTTGCGCGCACCGCCCAGGCGCTGGAAGACCTGTTCGGTTTGCATGTGAGTACGGGAACCGTCCAGCACAGTATTGATCAGGCCGCGCAGTTACTGGCGCCGTGCGTTGATCAGATCCAGCAGGCGCTACGCGGGCAACCCGTCGTGCATTTCGATGAGAGCTGCATGCGCGTGGGGCGTGAGTCCCACTGGCTGCATGTCGCCTCGACGCACGCGTTGAGCTGGTATGGCGCGCACAGCAAGCGCGGCAGTCAGGCGCTGGACAGCTTCGGCATTCTCCCCGGCTTTACGGGAGTCGCGGTCCATGACGGCTGGCGGCCGTATGCCGGCTATGAAATGCCCATCATCTGCGTGAACTGGTGTTCGTCCTGGAGTCCACGCAGCAACCCTGGGCACAGCAGATGATTGACCTGCTTCGCCAGGCAAAGCGCGAGGTCGAACTCAGTCGGGCTTCAGGAAACAACATGCTGAGCCCGGCGCGCCAACGCTATTACACACGGCGCAGCCGCGCCCTGATCGCCCGGGCGCGCAAGCTCAATCCACAGCAGGCGCGTGAGCCCTTGCGCCAGGAACGTCGCGGCAGGATCAGGCAAAGCTTTACCTGCAACCTGCTCACACGGCTTCACAAGTATGCCGATGAGGTGTGGCGCTTCATTGCCGATCACCGCGTACCGTTCGACAACAATCAGGCCGAACGCGATATCCGCATGCCCAAACTCAAACAGAAGATTTCCGGGTGCTTCCGCTCGGAATCGGGCATGGAGGCGTTCTGCACGATCCGCTCCTACCTTGCCACCTTACGCAAGCAGAACCGTTCGCTGATCAACGCGCTGGCGTTAGGCTTTGCCGGATTCGTCGTTTCACCTCTGGTTACCGCTGAATAGTTACGCGGCGGCAAAGAAAAGTAGGTGCCGCCCCGCACAGGGGCGACGCGTGAAGCTAGATAACAATGCGCGGATGCCAGCGCAGAGGCTAAAAAACCCGAACCGCGGACGCCAGCAAAGGCAAAAGCAAAAGCAAATCGCGAATGCCAACGCAGACCCAGGCAAACCACCCAAACGCGTCGCAGACACCAAAAACCCACTACTTTGTGGTGACCTCTCTCTTTCCCCTAACAATCTCATCCCCGGCATTCGCCGACAACTTCCTGGTAACAAGAATCGAAGCAAAGGAACAAAGCCCGACCACAACAAACGCGGGCCAGAAATCGGACCACTGAAGCGCAGCATGCCCATGCACACCGCGAGTAATCGATAAGACAATCCCCGCGACGGTAACCCCGAGCCCAAGAGAAATCTGCTGCACGACACTACCGAGACTAGTCGCCCGACCCACATCCCGGCTTTCAATCTCCGCATAAGTCATCGAGTTCAAACTCGTAAACTGCAAAGCAGGAAAGAACCCGCCAAGCAGCACGATGACCCATATCAACCATGTCGGCGTCCCGGGGAAAAACGCACCGCATGCCGCAATGGCGATACCTGAATACGCCGCGTTGTACATCAGCACCGTGCGAAACCCCCAGCGTCGCAAGACAGTGGCGGCAAGCGTGCGCATGAACATGCCGCCAAACGCCGAGGCACAGGTAATCAACCCCGATTCGAACGCACTCATGCCAAGCCCTTCCTGCAGCACAAGCGGCAGCAAAAACGGCACGGCACCCAGCCCGATGCGAAACAGCGATCCACCCAGCACGCTAGCCTGAAACGTCGGCACGCGGAAAAACCGCAAATCGAGCAACGGACGCTCTACACGCCGCGCATACAGCACATAGATACCGAGCATCACAGTACCGATCACCGTCATCACGACGGCCGTCGTGCCCGTGACCAGTTCGCCGTCCGTGAGCGAAAGGCCAAGCAGAAACAGCGACGCGCCGCCCGCCGATAAAACGAAACCCACCCAGTCGAGTGGACCCGGATGCGGCTCGCGTGTGTTCTTGATGTACTTGTTGGTGAGCCAGATGCCCAGAATCCCCACGGGAATGTTGATGAAGAAGATCAGCCGCCAATGCAGGTACGTCGTGATGAAGCCGCCGAGCAGCGGCCCCGCCGCGGGTCCGAGCATCGCGGGCACGCTCAGGTAGTTCATCGCGCGTATGTACTCGGAGCGCTCTACCACGCGGAAGATGATGATCCGTCCGACCGGCACCATCATTGCGCCGCCCACGCCCTGTATGAAGCGCGCGACGGTAAATGTCGCGAGCGATGTGGAGGCCGCGCACGCCAGCGAGCCGACCACGAAGATGCCGATTGCCGTGCGGAACACCGAGCGAGCGCCGAAACGGTCGGCGAGCCATCCGCAGACGGGAATGAACACGCCGAGCCCGAGCACGTAGCTGGTGACGGCGATTTTCAGCGTGACGGGATCCCGGCCGAAGGCGCGCGCCATTTCAGGCAGCGCAGTGACGATGACATTCGCATCGACGCTCTCCATGAACATCGCGCAGGCGACGATGACGGGAGCGATAAAAGCCTTGATGGCAAGCAGCACGGGCGGCGAGCGATGTAAGTGAACGTTGATTATTGCATAGCCGGTCTGTCAAAATCCATGACGTTGTGGGGGCAACTGGATTTTGATCTGTTGTTTTTGCTTTTGCTTTTGCTTTTGCTTTTGCTTTCGCGTTTTGCTTTTTGCTTTTGGCTGGCAGGCGTCGCCACTGTGCGCTTGTTTTTGCGCTGGCATCCGCGTGACGTTAGCGTGCTTCAAGCGTTGCCCCTGTGCGGGGCGGCACCTACTTTTCTTTGCCGCCGCAAAGAAAAGTAGGCAAAAGAAAGCGGCTCACACCGCCAATTCTTGACCTTTGTCCACGGGCCCCCAACCTTCCCACGCTTCACACGGCAAGGTGTCGTTACTTGCCCGTTGCCAGCGCGTCGAAGAAACGCACCACCCACCTCATGCACCCGTACAACGACCAGCGGCAGCGAATCGCATATGCCGCCCAGGTGGCAAACTGTGTGTCGGTTGTCGCACCGCACAGCTTAGTGCTCTTACCAGAAACACCAATCTTGCTACACAGTCCGGAGTGATGCGTGTACGGCGCGAAAGCCGACACACAGTTTGCCACCTGGGCGGCGGCGGACTGTGTGGTACGGCGTGTCACGACGCGGAAGCGTGAAGCGGGTGAGGCGTACAGAGAGGGCGTTGGCAACGCACGCAAATAGATATGCTGCCGTGTGAAGTGTGGGGACGTTGGGGGCCCGTGGATAAGAACAAGGGTTGGCGGTGTGAGCCGCTTTCTTTTGCCTACTTTTCTTTGCGGCGGCAAAGAAA